>CAYTOV010000001.1:0-5464 GCA_964439485.1 uncultured Acidaminococcales bacterium
GCTCTGCCAAGCATTTCATTTGCCAACGCTATTTCTCCATTTTTAATCAATTCACGTATTTTAGAACTGCTGACAACCGATCCTTTGATTTCTACCAATTTACGTACGATAACATCAAATCCATCATCTTGTCCAGATTTAATTAACGTTTTTGTATTGCCCTTGCCATGAAAACCATAACTATAGTTCTCGCCAACAACTAAGCACTTAAAAGAAAAGATTTTAAGCTTTTCCAGAAATTCTTCTGGTGAAATTTGGGAGAAATAATGAGTAAACGGTATGTTTACCAAAATATCTACGCCAAGCTTAGCGAACAAATTCTCTTTTTCTTGATTCGAAATTAATTTAGCCGGCACCGCCTCAGGGTTAATCTCAGAAAGTGGATGATTGCTGAACGTAAAAGCTAATAATTTTAAGTTATGCTTATCAGCATATTCACGTGCAGCCTTTATTACATCACAATGTCCAAGATGAAGACCATCAAATGTACCTAGCGCTATTACACTTGGGCCAGACTCAATTTGTGGCCCACAAAAATCATTAATTATCTCCATTAGCAAAACCTCATTACATCTGTGTCAAAGGATTAATTACTTTCTCAGCTTTTACCATCCCATTATTGGCACTACCGATGCCAATAAAAAGCCCAGCAGCTGTTTTTAAGCGATATTTACCCTCGGATACACCCGAAATTGAAGTCACTACACCCTGTGATATCCTTAATGCTTGCTTATCAGTAAGAATTAGTTCAGGAAAATGCTCGACAGCACCTTCAATAGGCAAAATATGCTCAAAAGGAGCCTTAGAGATTTCCTCCAAGGTTTTTGCATCATTTAAGACAAACTTGCCGGATCTTGTTCTAAGCAAAAAGCTTACAGTACCACACATACCTAAAGATTCAGCAATATCTTCACATAGAGTTCTTATGAAGGTTCCCTTGGAACATTCTATATCTAAAAGAAGATAGTCATCTGCCTGATAAACAAGATCAAGTTTATAAATAGTTATGGGCCTGGGTTCTCTTTCAATCGTTAGGCCTGCCCTAGCAAGCTGATATAGCTTCTTTCCCTCGTGACGAACGGCTGAATACATTGGTGGTATTTGCATCAATGGTCCTGTATGTTTTTTGAGAACAGCTTCAAGTTTTTCCTGTTCCGGCCTGCAGACAACAGAGGTTTCAATAACATTACCACTGTCATCAGCTGTATCAGTCTTAATGCCAAATCTCAGTTCAGCTCTATATGACTTGGTTTCCTCACTGGAATATTCTAATAAGCGTGTTGCGTTGCCAATAAAAACTGGTAGCACTCCTACAGCATCGGGGTCAAGAGTTCCAGAATGCCCAATTTTTTTTGTTTGAAGTATGCGACGCAAGTACCCAATAACATCATGTGAAGTCATTCCCGAAGGTTTTAGAACATTTAATATCCCATCAACCATTGCAGTTACCCATTTCATTTACGATGCTTGCCAGAATATTCTTCTTTGCTTCAGCCATATTTTTATAAATTGTACAGCCAGCAGCTCGTTTGTGGCCACCACCACCAAAGCTCAAGGCAATCTTGCTTACATCAAGTCGGCGTGAACGCATGCTGACACGTGTAACCTCTTCTTCTACGCCCTTAAACATTATTGCTACTTCCACACCATCTATGTAGCGTGGATAGTGTATAAAACTATCTGTTGCAATATCAGGATTATAGTTTTCAAGGCTAATGTTTATTGTAGCTATTCTGCCATTACACTCAAAGGCAAGAGTTTCCAAAACCTTGGAAAGTAATTTTATGTCATCACGTGATTTCATTTCTAAAAAGTCAGACACTACATCAGGTTCAACACCAATAGCTAACAATTCAGCAGCACAATTCATACAGTGTGGAGTAGTATTCGAATATTTAAAATATCCACAATCTGTTACTATCGCTACATAAAGACAAAAGGCCATATGCAAATCAATTTCAACGTTCAACTCTTTAAAAAGCCCAAAAATAACTTCACCTGTTGCAGCAGCATCAACATCAAGATACAGATAGTCCGCAAACTCCGTGTTTGAAACATGATGATCAATATTCAGCATCGGTGCCTTTACACATTCTGCAGCCACGCCAATACGATCTAATGAGCTTGCATCATTTATTACCAGCAAATCAGCATTGATTACATCGCCATGTTTAAAACGAACAAATTGGTCAATGCCTGGCATAAAATTATAATATGAAGAAATGTCATCATCGATAGAAATAACAACGTTCTTACCTTTTTTCCTCAAGCCTGCAGCTAAAGCAAGCGTTGATCCAAGGGCATCACCATCTGGATTGATATGACTGACAATAACAATGTCTTTGACACTGTCAAATAAAGCTGCGACTTCAGGCATAGTTAATTTTTTACTCATTTTCTATCTTCTCGTCCTTCTTTATTTTTTCCAGAAGACCTTGAATATGAGCACTGTATTCAAGAGAAGTATCTTTGCAAAAAATTAAAGTCGGTGCTACTCTCAAACGAATTCTTTTTGCAATTTCAGTACGAATAAATCCTATTGCTTTATTAAGAGCCGTCCATGCATCTTTTTTTGTTTCTTCAGGTCCGTAAAGGCTGATATAAATTTTCGCAAAGCTCAAATCATCAGTTAATTCAACTGCCGTTACAGTTACAAATTGTATTCGAGGATCCTTTATATCATTTAAAACGATCTTACTTATTTCTTGTCTGATCGCTTCCTGTAATTTTTCAACACGTAGTCTAGCCACAATATCACCTCAAAGCGCAATTATGCTTTAATTTCTTCCATTGTATAAGCTTCGAAAATGTCCCCTTCTTTGACTTCACGATATTTTTCAAGAGTAATACCGCATTCAAAGCCAGTGGCAACTTCACGAACATCGTCTTTAAAACGACGTAATGATTCTATTTCTCCTTCATGAACAACTATACCATCACGAATCAGCCTGATCTTAGAAGAACTTGTAATTTTGCCTTCTAAAACATAAGAACCGGCAATCATCATTTTGGAAATAGTAATTACTTGTCTTACTTCGGCCCGTCCTTGAATAACTTCTTTGAATTTAGGAGCCAGCATTCCTTTAATGGCTGCCTCAACGTCGTTCAAGGCGTCGTAAATAACGCGATATGTACGAACATCAACTTTTTCCGTTTCTGCTGCCTTGCGAGCATTCGCATCAGGTCTGACATTAAAGCCAATTATCAAAGCGTTTGCGGCAGAAGCCAGCATAACATCTGATTCATTAATAGTTCCTACACCTGCATGAACAATTACAACCTTAACTTCTTCATTCTTTATGTTAGTCAAAGATTGTTTCAAAGCTTCAATTGTGCCCTGAACATCGGCCTTAACAACAATATTAAGTTCTTTTAACTCGCCTTCCTGAATACGTTGGAAAATATCATCAAGAGAGACTTTTGTATGTTGTTGAATTTCTTCGCTTTTCTTTTTAGCAATACGTTTCTCTGCGACTGCACGCGCTATTCTCTCATCAGTGGCATCTAAAATATCTCCTGCCATTGGTACGTCATTGAGTCCAAGAACTTCAACTGGCGTAGATGGTGTCGCTTTCTTAACTTTTTCACCACGATCATTAATCATTGCTCTTACCTTGCCATAAGATGTTCCGGCAATTATGGTATCCCCAATTCTTAATGTGCCTTTTTCAATCAATACTGTGGCAACAGGACCACGGCCTTTATCAAGTTGTGCTTCAATAATGGTTCCATGAGCTGGAATATCAGGATTAGCCTTCAAATCCTGCATTTCTGCAACAAGTAGAATCATATCAAGCAACTCGGATATACCGGTCTTTTTATGAGCAGAAACCGGCACCATTATCGTTTCGCCACCCCAGTCTTCTGGGATAAGCTCTAGTTCGGCCAGTTGTTGTTTTACGTGGTCCGGATTAGCACCTTCGCGGTCCATTTTATTTATGGCAACAATGATAGGCACCTTGGCAGCTTTAGCATGATTAATTGCTTCAATCGTCTGTGGCATAACACCATCATCCGCAGCAACAACAAGAATAGCTACATCCGTAACTTGAGCACCGCGAGCGCGCATAGCAGTAAATGCTTCATGCCCCGGTGTATCAAGAAACACAATCTTTTTACCTTGATAATTTACTTGATAAGCACCAATATGCTGTGTAATGCCTCCTGCTTCGCGTGCAGTAACATGTGTTTTTCTGATTACATCCAACAATGAAGTCTTGCCGTGGTCAACGTGTCCCATAACGGTAATTACAGGTGGTCTCGTCACACGTTTTTCTTCATCATCAGCTACTTCTGGAATTTCTGTTGGATCTTCTTCAGGTGGCAAGGCTGCAACTTCAACACCGAATTCAGAACCCACCAATACAGCAGTGTCAAAGTCAATGTTTTGATTAATTGTAACCATTACACCTAACATGAATAAATGCTTAATAACTTCACTAACTTCACGTTTAATTACATCAGCAAATTCTTTAACATTTATCGTTTCACCAATCTCAACCATTGTAGGTTTGGCAACCTCAAGAACTTTTTGAGGATATGCCTTTGGCGCCGTTCCGCCCCGTTTGTTACTTCTGCCCATATGATTTTGACTGCGCATAGGCCTGCTGCCCTTAGTAGCATATGAACCTTGAATCTGTGGCTTACTATCAGCACGACCTTTATTCTGTGGTCTTCCTTGTTGAGGGCCCTTAGCTGGTTTTTGTTGACTAAATCCATTAGGCTTTCCAGCAGTTGTTTGGTGTGCCGGTCTATTTACTCCACCTTGTTGTGGCGGACGATTTGCCCCACCTTGTTGTGGCGGACGAGTTGCTCCGCCTTGCTGCGTCGGTCTATTTGCTCCGCCTTGCTGCGTCGGTCTATTTACTCCGCCTTGTTGCATTGGACGATTTGCTCCGCCTTGCTGCGTCGGTCTATTTACTCCACCTTGTTGTGGAGGACGATTTGCCCCACCTTGGTATGCCGGACGATTTGCTCCGCTTTGCTGTGTCGGACGATTTACTCCACCTTGTTGTGGCGAACGATTTACTCCACCTTGTTGTGTATTTTGTTGCGTGTGGCTTATAAAATTACCCCCTGTACTTGTGTTACGGCTGTCTCCTGTTACATTTGAGTGATGTTGAGGACTCTGTTGAGGCCGTTGCGCTTGCTGATTTGCCCCTGAAGAGGCTACATTTGGTCTGAAATTACGGTCACCAGCCGAACGTTGTTGGAAATTATTATTTGGTCTTTGTCCCTGAAAACTGTTATTCGGAGTACTCGTGCCAAAGCTTTGTCCTGCATTGCTGCGTTGCTGTGGCTGTTGGCCTACTGTTGAAACAACATGATTGTTAGTATTATGCTGTTGTTTTATATCAACCGGTCTATCATTACCTGCTACTATCGGCCTTGCAGGTTTTTCATTATTTATTCGTACACTGTTATTTAAATTGCTTGTATTCATCCCATGTTGTGCAGTGGTTGT
>CAYTOV010000001.1:5564-31141 GCA_964439485.1 uncultured Acidaminococcales bacterium
TGGTTGTATTAACATTTGTCTTAACAGATGGTTTGTCAGCTTTCCGTTCAAATGTTTTTACAACAATTTTCCTGACATCATCATCTACACTGCTCATATGATTCTTAACCTGTACATCATTGCGACTTAAAATATCAATTATAACTTTACTTGTTGTATCAAATTCTTTTGCTATTTCAAAAACTCTATACTTACCCATTCGTCCACCTCCAAACTTTTAGTTGGGCATCAAACTTTCATCATATTGGCAAAATTAGCATCAAGTACAGCAATAGCAGTTCTTTTTGCCTTACCAATAGCCATTCCGAGCTGTTCACGATCTAAAACCTCAATGGTTTTAACACTATAAAGGCCAGCCAGATAGTATATGTCTTTCTTCGAATTATCAGAAGCATCGCTTGCTATTATAAGAAGTTTTACTTTGCCACCCTTGAGAGCAGACTTTACCGCAAAATCCCCAGAAGCGATTTTACCTGCTTTTTGCGCTAACCCGAGTGCAAAAATAACACTTCTATCATTGTTCATTATTTAATTCCTCTAATAATTTCTCATAAATTTCAGTTCCAATGGCGACATCCAATGCTTTTTCAAGCCTTTTTTCCTTTACAGCCTTTGTGATACACTCGCTTGTAGGGCATACATATGCGCCTCTGCCAGGTTTTTTGCCAATTTTATCAATTGAAACTTCTCCCTCGGCAGAACGAACAACCCTGATCAATTCCTTTTTATCTTTCATATTGTTACAGCCAACACATCTACGCTGAGGTATTTTTTTAACCTTCATTATTCTCACTGTCCTCTAAACTGCCCGCATTTTGAAAATCGCCTGCAGCAACTGCTTGTGACTCACTTTTAATATCAATCTTCCAGCCGGTAAGTTTGGCTGCGAGACGAGCATTTTGCCCTTCTTTACCAATTGCAAGAGAAAGCTGATAGTCTGGCACTACTACACGACAAATTTTCTCATTTTCATCTGCTACAGCCATAAGAACTTTAGCTGGAGAAAGAGCATTGGCAACGTATTGTTCAGGATTAGAACTATACTTAACGATATCAATTTTTTCACCGCGAAGTTCATTAACGATTGTTTGAACGCGCATGCCTTTTTGTCCAACACAGGCACCTACTGGATCAATGTTTTCATCCTTAGTGTAGACTGAAATTTTTGAGCGCATACCTGGCTCGCGTGCAACAGATTTGATTTCAACTAAGCCGTCATGAATTTCAGGAACTTCAAGCTCAAAAAGACGTTTCAGCAAGCCGGGATGTGTCCTGGAAACCATAATCTGAGGGCCTTTGTTGGTTTTTTTAACTTCTACTATATAAGTTTTAATTCTGTCATGATGTTGGTATACTTCGCCAGGAATTTGTTCATTTGGCATTAAAATAGCTTCTGCTCTGCCTAAATCGATATAAACATTGCGGTTTTCCATACGTTGTACAACGCCGTTTACGATATCGTTCTCCCGACTGGAAAATTTTTCAAAAACCATGCCCCTTTCGGCTTCACGAATTCTTTGTACAACAACTTGTTTAGCATTTTGGGCTGCAATTCTGCCAAAGTTTTTTGGAGTAACTTCAATTTCGACTATATCTTCAAGTTCGTAGTTAGGGTTAATTTTTCTAGCTTCAGCGAGGTCAATTTCCTGTGCTGAATCGCTAACCTTTTCTACAATAATTTTTCTGGCGTAGACATGGATTTCACCTGTTTGTTTATTTAAATCTACACGCACATTTTGTGAAGAACCAAAATTTTTCTTGTATGCAGTTATTAAAGCCTCTTCAACAGCTTGGTATAAAAGCTCCGGAGAGATGCCTTTCTCCTTTCCTAATTCAAATATCGCTTGTACGAAATCTGCGTTCACTTAAAAACTCCTCCTGTAAATAAAATTTAAAAATCAATATGCGGTCTTATGCTTGCAATTAATTTGCGTTCAACAACTTCACTTTTATCATTTAACAAAAGAGTAACATTATCATTATCATGAGCAACAAGGACTGCTACAATTGTTTTGGCACCATTCCACGGTGAAAAAAAGAGCAAATCAACTTTTTTGCCGTACGCTCTGACAAAGTCTTTATCTTTTTTTAATGGTCTATCTATCCCAGGTGAAGACACTTCAAGATAATATTTATCCTTGATTGGGTCCTTCTCATCTAAAAGTTTAGTAAGTTTCTCGCTGACATATTGACAGTCATCAATTTCAATTCCGCCCGGCTTGTCAATATAAACACGCAGGTACCACTCTTTTTCACGAACATATTCAATATCAACAAGATCTAAGTCCGTTCCTTCAATAATTGGCAAAACCAATGCAGTAATCAATTCTTCAAGTTTTTCCCTTTGCATAAAAGACACCTCCCCGCCTTTTGTTAAAAAAGGCTGTTAGTAGACGAAAGAGTGGGTCACAAACCCACTCCTCCAATTAAGTCATAATTCATCTTTATACATTATAACATTACACATATAATATGACAAGTAGTATCAGCTTCAACCAAATAGCCCTATTTGGTCAGTTTCTGGCATTCCTTCAAGCGAACCGTGTGCCGCAAGAGCGTCAACTGCAGACTTTGGAATACCAGCACGAGTTTTTAAATCTTCTTGTGAAATAAACGGCTGTCCTTCTCTAGCTTTAGCTATATTATCAGCAGCGGTCTCGCCAATTCCAGCAAGTCCGGCTAAAGGTGGAAGCAGACCTTTCGGTGTAACAATGAACTTGTGCGGATCAGATTTGTATATGTCCACACGTTCAAATTCATATCCCCTGCTTATCATTTCAATTGCCAATTCCATATAGGTGGCTGTATCTTTATCATTAACTTTTGCTGCATTCCCTTGTGAGTAAACTTCCTTGACAGCTTTTTTCATATAATCAAGTCCATTCAAGACAAGTGCGGCATCAAATTTCGGAGCTCTTACTGTGAAATAAGCAGCGTAGAACTCTTTAGGATAATGCACTTTACAGTAAGCAATCCTATAGGCCATCATTACATAGGCGACAGCATGCGCCTTCGGGAATAAATATTGGACCTTGTGACAAGATTCAATGTACCACTCTGGCACATTAGCTTTTTTCATGCTATCCAATAAATCAGGAGGAAGTCCTTGTTTATGAGCCTTACCTTTTCTGCAAGCCTCCATTATTTTAAAAGCTTTACTAGGGTCGACACCCTTTGCTATCAGCGATGTCATTATGTCATCCCTGGTTGAGATAGTATCATCAACGGGAATACCTGATTTAATCAAATCCTGGGCATTATTCAGCCAAACATCAGTGCCATGTGAATAGCCGCTGACACGAACTATGTCACTGAAATTCTTTGGCTGAACATCTTTGATCATCTGCCTTACAAAATGCGTTCCAAATTCCGGTATGCCATAGGTGCCAACATCACTATTGATTTGTCCTGCAGTCACGCCGAGTGATTCTGTTGATGAAAACAACGCCATAGTTTCAGGATCACCAAAAGGTATGCTTTTTGCCGGTATGCCGATCATATCCTCCAGCATACGTATAACGGTTGGATCATCATGGCCAAGTATATCCAGTTTAACAAGCCTGTCGTTAATTGAATGATAATCAAAATGGGTTGTAATGGTACCGGAATTTTTATCATCAGCCGGATATTGCACTGGAGTTATATAGTGAATATCCATATCACGAGGTACAACCATAATGCCGCCAGGGTGTTGGCCTGTAGTACGTTTGATACCAGAAAACCCTGCAATAATACCATCGACAAATGCGTTTCTTACCTCTTTACCCTTGTTATCATAATACTTTTTGACAAAGCCATAGGCGGTTTTATCAGCTATTGTCGCAATCGTGCCAGCGCGAAAAACATTGTCACGGCCAAATAAATCTTCCGTATATTTATGTGCCTGTGGCTGATATACTCCAGAGAAGTTCAAGTCAATATCAGGCACCTTATCACCATTAAAGCCCATAAAAACGGCAAACGGTATATCATGCCCATCTCTTACCATAAATGTTCCGCATTCAGGGCAAATCTTTTCCGGCAAATCAAAGCCGGAGCCGTAGCTGTTATCTGTAATAAACTCACTATGGCGGCAATGAGGGCAACGATAGTGAGGCTTCAGAGGGTTAACCTCAGTTATATCAATCATCGTTGCAACCAAAGATGATCCTACTGAACCCCTGGAACCAACAAGATAACCATCATCTAAAGATTTTTTTACTAATTTATGTGCAATGAAATATAGAACGGCAAAACCATTACCGATAATCGACTTGAGTTCCATTTCAAGGCGATCATTGACTATCTGCGGCAGATCTTCGCCATACCATTCATGTGCCCTTTGGTAAGTCATTTCCCTTATTTTTCGTTCTGCGCCTGGTATGATCGGAGAATATAGCTGATCTCTGTCAGGAATCGGTTTAAATTTCTCAATTTGGTCGCTAACTAAATTTGGATTAGTTACAACAACCTCCAAAGCAGCTTCGTCGCCCAAATATCTGAATTCTTCCAGCATTTCCTCAGTAGTACGCAAATACAAAGGAGCTTGCAAATCGGCATCGCTATAACCTTGTCCAGCTTGCAAAATGCGACGCAATATCTCATCTTCAGGATTCAGAAAATGCACATCACAAGTAGCAACTACAAGCTTATTAAGCTCTTTACCTAGCAGATAAATTTTTCTGTTAATATCTTCTAAATCAGCTGTATTAGCAATTTGTGGGAAAGCATTATCACGAACTAAAAACATATTGTTAGCAACCGGCTGAATTTCTAAATAGTCATAAAATTGAGCTATTTCTTTAATTTCAGCATCTGATCTGCCATTCAGAATAGCTTGATAAAGTTCACCGGCTTCACACGCTGAACCAATCAACAGTCCTTCTCTATACTGACTTATCAGTTCTCTAGGTATACGAGGACGCTGCTTCGACAAATATTTTAAATGTGAAACAGATATCAAACGATAGAGATTGCGTAACCCTTCAGGATTTTTTGCCAAAACAATTATATGATAGGAGCGCTGGCTGTCTACTGTTGGCAACAAATACCCTTCAACGCCAAAGATTAATTTAAAATCAGTACCTTCAACTTCATCATACGCAAAAGGAAAGGCTTGAACAACGCCATGGTCTGTAAGTGCTATAGCTGAATGTCCCCATTTTTTGACAGTATTCATTAAGTCTTTAATGGGTGTTACTGCATCAAGCCTGCTCATCTTAGTATGGCAGTGTAGTTCAATTCGCTTATGCTGAGCTGTATCCATTCTTGTTTTTTTAGGAATGGCACATATTCCATAAGGATTAAACATAACAATTTCATCATGCTCATATCGGTCAGGTTTCACATTGCCACAAACTCTTATATTCATGCCTTTTTTTAGCTTAGTTTTAAATTGTTCACATTCTTTTCTTGCATCATTACTCTTGTCATTGTCGCCTTTAAAGTCACCAAAACGAATTTTGAGCAGCAACCCGTCAGTATCGTCTTTAATAGCAATTTTTAGTATTATTGCGCCTGTCCTTAGTTCACGTTCTTCAAAAGTAACTACTGTACCCTCAACGGTAACTTTATTCTCCTCTTCACTAACATCACAAAGAGGTCGTACTTTACCAGCAAATTTCTTACCGTAAATAATATCGTCATTGATTTTATTGGTAGTTTTGGTCTCTTCTTTTTTTAAAGCGCGGATATAGTCTTCGTCAACTACTTCGTTATTATATTCACATACACAGTTTTCTGCTGCGGAAAATTCTACTTCAACGTTGCTAAGTGAAAAATCATTCTCAAGAATATCACGTAATAAAACATCGAGATGTTTCTCCCTTACATACTCAAGGATTGTATCACCTGTAAAAAGTATACAAAGCTTCGGACCTTCGTCCAGCCATTCAGCAGCACGTAAAAGAGGTGCCGCCTCTGAGCACCTCAATCGAATTTTAGCAATAATATCCTCTTTGTGTTCCAGAAAAGAAAAAGATTCTGCTTTTTTAGCAGTTACCTCTTTATTAACAAGATCGACAATTTTTAAGCCACATATATTTTTTAAAGTAAAAGCTATTTTTTCTAGCAGGTCCTGACCAATTTGAACTGAAGAATTGTATTCTATAGTCAACTTTTTCTCAATTGAGTCTATAAAAACCTTAGAAGGATTTATTTGTTCAAGTTTCTTCAGTTCTTCGTCTAAAAAGTCTTGACCATTCAGAAAAGCAAAAAAGTGACTCTTATCCGGGCAAATAGAAACTATCTCCTTCATGCTTTCCTCCATAGATTATCTAAATATTACTAAACAACGTTTTCCAATGAAATAACGCCATCAATTGCTTGAATGCCAGCAATTATATCGTTGTTATTCAAATCTTTGTTGATTTTTAAAAACAACTCAAGTGAAATCGTATCCTGTAAATCATCATTTTTGAGATTTATATTTCGTACTTTAATCTTTTGTTCAGTGAGATATTTTAATATTTCACTTACTGCGTCAGAATTATTGTGGGCAACAATATGAATATAACGTCTTTCTATGCGAGTAGCACCAGGGAATTTCTTTTCCCAACCATGGAAAACAACAAGTGTAACTAACATAATAACTGTTGACGCAATACCAATTTTTATCATGCCACCGCCAATTGCAAGTCCGATTGCGGCAACCATCCAGAGACTTGCCGCCGTTGTCAAACCCCGAACCGTAAGTCCTTCATGTAATATCGTGCCAGCACCTAAAAAACCAATCCCGCTGACGACTTGTGCCGCAATTCTTCCGGGATCTCGTGGAACATCAAACCCATCAAAAGCGTACATGGAGACTACCATAATCAGAGCAGAACCGGTACAAACCAAAATATGCGTACGTAATCCTGCCGGTCGGTCACCACTGCCTCTTTCAATGCCGACAATGCCACCGAGAAAAGCTGCCAAAAACAAACGCATAAGCATTTGGAAGTCAAGTGAATCAAACATTAGAAAATTCCTCCAGAACAAATAATCAAAAACATACTATTTAAGTCAAATTCTTAAAGTTTTGACAATAATTCCTTAACGGCTATCACATAATCTTCATTAAGAGGTAAACTGATAACCTCGCCGGTCTTTCTGATTTTTATTTCAATTTGTTTTTCTGTTAATGTTTTTGGTCCGATTACAACACGGATAGGATAACCAATGAGGTCAGCATCTTTGAATTTTACGCCAGGGCGTTCTTTTCTGTCATCAATAGCTGTTTCGATTCCTGCTTTAAGTAAGTTAGAATATACTTCTTCAGCCATTTGAGTAGAAAGCTCATCTTTTACATTTACCGGAACAACAAGAACTTGATATGGAGCTATTGCTGCTGGCCAGATAATTCCGTCCGCATCATTGTTTTGTTCTATTGCAGCAGCCATTGTGCGGCTCACGCCAACACCATAACATCCCATTACCATAGGTTTCTCTTTGCCGTTTTCATCCAAGTAAGTCGCTTTAAGAGCTTCACTGTATTTAGTAAATAATTTGAAAACCTGTCCGACTTCAATACCACGTGCTTTAGAAATCTTACCACCACAATGCGGGCAAGCATCAGTTACTTGAATTAATCTGATGTCAGCAACATAAGTTGGCGTGAAATCACGGCCTGGATTTACATTAAGGTAATGTGCATCACACTTATTAGCGCCGCAGCAGAAATTATGCATATTCATGACACTGCTATCAACGACAATCATTACCTTCTCAGGATCCATGCCGACCGGCCCCATATAGCCGCCAACCGTTCCAGCCTTTGAGAGCTCCTCTTCAGAAGCCATCTCCAGATTTATAACATTGCATGTATTGATAACTTTTATTTCATTGACCTCGTGATCACCGCGGACAAAACACAAAATCAAGCCCTTTTCGCTTGTGTAGGCAACTGCTTTAACACTTTTCTCAATAGGTAAGTTGAGGTAGCTGCAGACGTCAGCGATAGTTTTACAATCCGGTGTCTCGACTGTCTTTAACTCATTCAGGGGTTCATCTACGCTCGTAATCGGAGCGAGCTCTGCCTTTTCAACATTTGCTGCATAATCACATTCATTACAAAAAACAATTTCTGCTTCACCACTATCAGCAATAACCATAAATTCATGTGAACCGCTGCCACCAATCGCTCCCGAATCAGCTTCAACAGGTCTGAAGTTCAGACCGCAGCGATTAAATATTCTGGTATATGCGTCATACATAGCTTGATAGGATTTATCCAGCGCTTCTTCATCACGATCAAAAGAATAAGCATCTTTCATAATAAATTCACGACCACGCATCAAGCCAAACCTTGGGCGACGTTCATCACGGAATTTATTTTGAATCTGATATACATTTAAAGGCAATTGACGATAAGACCGAATGTCTGCTCTTATTAATGTTGTAACCATTTCTTCATGTGTAGGGCCCAAACAAAAGTTGCGGTTATGTCTATCATTCAAGCGGAACATTTCGGCTCCATATACGTCCCAGCGGCCGCTTTCCTGCCACATTTCTGCTGGTTGTACTATCGGCATCAATAACTCCTGGGCACCCGCTTGGTCCATTTCTTCACGAACTATTGTTTCAATCTTCTTTAAAACACGCAAAGCAAGAGGTAAATAACTATAAATTCCACCAGCAGCCTTACGCATAAATCCGGCTCTCAGCATTAATTGATGACTTACTACCTCGGCCTCTGCAGGTACTTCACGTAATGTTGGTGCATACAATCTTGAAACTCGCATTAATTAATCTTCCTCTCAACAAGTATTTTATCAATTTCAGCAAAAAGTGCCTCAATAATTTCTTCTTCGCGAACTTTTTTAATAATTTTACCTTTTTTAAAGATCAATCCCTCGGAAATACCACCAGCAATACCGATATCGGCTTCCCTGGCTTCACCCGGGCCGTTGACTACGCATCCCATTACCGCTACTGTAATAGGTTCTTTAATATTTTCTAAACGTTTTTCAACCTCAAGCGCTAATTTTTCGAGCTTGATTTGTGTTCTGCCACAAGTAGGACAAGAAATCAAGGTTGGGCCATACTCACGTAAGCCTAAAGCTTTTAATATCTGATAGGCAACTCTTACTTCATTTGCTGGGTCTCCAGTAAGAGAAACGCGTATAGTGTCACCAATTCCTTCTGCCAACAACGCTCCTATTCCAACAGCTGATTTAATTATGCCGGAATTCACTGTTCCTGCTTCAGTAATACCAACGTGGAGAGGATATTCACATTGTGCAGCCATTAATCTGTAAGCAGCAATTGTCAATGGAACATCGTGTGCTTTTAAAGAAATTTTGATATTACGATAGTCATGCTCTTCCAGTATCTTAATGTGTCGCCATGCTGCCTCAACTAAAGCCTCCGGTGTGGGATGGCCGTATTTCAGCAATATGTCCTTAGGTAAGGAGCCCGCATTAACTCCAATGCGTATTGGAATATTTCGCTCCGAAGCTTTCGTAATAACCTGTAAAACTTCGTCTTTACCACCTATGTTACCAGGATTTAAACGTAAACCATCTACGCCAGCAGCAATAGCTTCCAGCGCTAACTTATAATCAAAGTGAATATCAGCAATCAAAGGAATAGCAATTTGTGCTTTTATTGCTGAAAGTGCCAGTGCCGCTCTTAAATCAGGAACAGCGCAACGAATAATATCACAGCCAAGTGCCGTCAATTCTTTTATTTGGTTAACTGTTGCTTCCACATTTTCTGTTTTCGTATTTGTCATTGATTGAACAGAAATTGGGGCATCGCCGCCTATAAACATATTGCCTAATTTCAATTGACGGCTTTTACGTCTATACATTTTTTATCCTCCAAGTTTAAAAGACTATTTAGTTAAATCCATAATGGTTGCAACTAATGTAATGGCAAGAATGAGTGAAAAACCAATCATTTGAATTGTATTCATCGTCTTTGCACTGAGAGCCTTGCCACGTAAAGCTTCTATACTCAGAACTATAAAGTGCCCTCCATCCAAGGCAGGTATTGGTAACAGATTCATAATACCTAAATTTATGCTTAAAAAAGCAACAAAATTTAACAAAGGCATTATACCTTGCTGCGCTACTTCACCAGCCATCTGGGCAACGCCAATCGGTCCAGAAACATCAGCAGGAGCCCTACCGGAAAAAATTTTTACTAAACCATTAACCATACCTATCATAATATTTTTTGTATAGGTAACAGATAATGTTGCCGCATCAAAGATTGATAACGATTTTTTTTCAAATTTTGGATAAACACCTATCAGCGGTCGTTTAAATTCTTCGCTATATTCGGAAACAATTTTATACTTACTTACTTTTTCATCTCTTTGAACTTCTAAAGTAACTTCCTCGTTAGGATATTTTGCTAATGTTGCCACGAGGCCGTCAAAGGTTCCTATGCTTTCGCCATTAATTGATAAAATTCTGTCACCCGGCATTAAACCTGCTTGCGCTGCGGGTTTTCCGTGTATTACCTCGCCTATTACATTTTCATTTACAGGCTGATCAATGCCGCTTATGGCAAAAATACCAAAAAACAACAAAACAGGTAAAATAAAATTCATTATCGGGCCGGCAAGAATAACCAGCATACGAGAAAAAATCGGTTTTGATGTAAAGCCATCTGGCGTTGGTTCCTCATCAGGATCCATACCAGCAATTTTATTATATCCGCCTAAAGGAATTAAACGTAAAGAATATTGGGTTTCTCCTTCAGTTGTCTGGTATATTTTTGGCCCAAAGCCGACAGCAAATTCATCGACCCTCATACCAGTAAGTTTTGCAGTAATAAAATGCCCAAATTCGTGCACTGTTACCAAAACCCCAAAAACAAAAATTGCAGCAAATATTGTAGTCAAAAGTTATCCTCCCAACATATCTAATTCAGTTTTTTTATAGCTAACCTAGCATTATTCCTTGATTCTGTGTCAATATATTCAATATCATCTATTGTAGGATTGGTAATATTATTATGCATATCCAAAGTGCTCAAAACAATTGCAGGAATATCCAAAAACTTAATTTTACCAGCTAAAAATGCGTAAACCGCTTCTTCATTAGCGGCATTGAAGGCGCATGGTGCTGTTCCGCCATTTTTTCCACATTCAACAGCAAGTTGAAGTAATGGAAAAGTTTCAACATCTGGCTGTTCAAAAGTTAAAGGCGACGCTTTAACCAAATCAAGTTGTCCAAAGGCATTATCCCATCTTTTAGGAAATGAAAGTGCATATTGTATTGGCAACTTCATGTCTGTAAGCCCCATCTGTGCAATTACAGAGCCATCCTGAAACTCAACAAGTGAATGTACAATGCTCTGAGGATGAACAACCACTTCTATTTTATCGTAATCAATACCAAAAAGCCAGTGAGCCTCAATAACTTCAAGGCCTTTATTGGCTAATGTAGCAGAATCAACAGTTATTTTCCTGCCCATACTCCATTTCGGATGTTTCAAGCATTGTTCCAGCGATACCTTTTCTAAGTCACTTCTTTTTTGTCCTCTGAACGGGCCGCCTGAAGCTGTAATCAATAAACGCTTGATTTCCTCATGTCTTTCACCGTTGAGCGACTGAAAGATAGCACTATGTTCACTATCAACAGGCAATAATGAAACACCATTTCTTTTAACTGCTTCGATGAAGAGTCCTCCGGCAGCTACAAGGGTTTCCTTATTAGCTAAAGCAATATCTTTTTTGTGTTCTACGGCTGCCAACGTTGAGCGTAAGCCTGCATAACCGGATACAGCAGCCACTACTGTGTCAATGTTGCTATAAGTAGCAACTGCGTGCAATCCTTCTTCGCCTGATAATATTTCTGTTTTGCCACGATAGCGATTTCTTAGTCGCTTTGCGGCTTCAACGTCATATACCGCTGCTATATCAGGATTAAAGGCTATTATTTGTTGTTCCAAAAGTTCATCATTAGTATTAGCAGCAAGCGCTGCTATTTTAACTTTTTCAGGATTAGCTTTAACCACATCTAAGGTTTGCCTACCTATTGAACCGGTACTGCCCATCACAGCAATTGTTTTTACCATATTAATAAGCCCACCTTTTATCTGCTTATAGGAAAATATAAAGAATGAAATAATAAGTGATAGGTATCGCGAACAAAACGCTGTCAAAACGATCTAAAACTCCGCCATGCCCTGGAAAAACTTTGCCTGAATCTTTGACACCAAACGATCTTTTTAATAAAGATTCTACCAAATCTCCTAATGGTGCAAATATCGCAATTAATATTGACAAGCTAAAAGTCTTTATAAAATCAAATGCGAGCAAATATGTTCCTAAATACACTACGACAAGTATACAACCAAGGAAGCCGGCAATTGCTCCCTCAATGCTCTTTTTAGGGCTGACAGCCTGGCAAAGAGGTCTCTTGCCAAAAGCGCAGCCAAATATATAAGCAAAAGTATCACTAGCCCAAGTACCAAAAAGAACTAACCAAAGAAACACTTCTCCTAAGGGCATACTTCCCATGCCAGTAACATTAACGACAGATGAAGAAACTTCACGTAACATAGTGAAGTGGGAAAACAACAAACCGACGTATAAAACAGAAAAAGAAGAAAGAGCTACTTCCGGTGCCCAATTGCCACGCTTGTGATAATATAATCCTTCTAACATAATGGAAATTATAGCAGCCGTTAGAATTGGTACAAGAGTATCTTTGTAACCAAGCGCAGGTACTATATTTAAGAGGGCAACAGCTGTACCACTTGTGAGGTAATAAACTTTGTAACCCTTACTAAGCATCATTACCCGGAATTCATGCCAGCCAATAATGGCTAAAAGAAGGACAGCTGCTGCAAATATTAAGCCACCACTTCTGATTAAAAAAAATGCTGCCGTGACGCCCACTATGGCAGTAAATGTACGTTTTAACATATCACACCCACTTGTTATTTGGTATTTAACCCGCCGAAACGGCGGTCGCGTTTTTGAAAATCTTTCACTGCCTGCAAAAAAAACTCGCTGGAGAAATCAGGCCAATAAATTTCTGTATTCCAAATCTCCGCGTATGCAATTTGCCACAACATAAAATTACTTACTCGGAAATCGCCGCCCGTTCTTATCAATAAATCAAGCGGTGGCAAATCTTTTGTATATAAATAATTTTCAAAACTCTTTATATTTATTTCATCAATCGAGAGAAGACCATCTTTTACTTCAGAAGCAACTTTTTTAACTGCTTCCAGAATTTCAGCCTGCCCCCCATAGTTAATTGCTAAATTAAGAATAATTCCCGTATTATCTTTCGTTTTCTGAACGGCATTATCCATTTTTTCCTGTACATTTTTTGGTAAGCCGTCTCGACTCCCCATAAAGCGTACACAAACATTATTTTTCTGGAAAGTTTCAATCTCATTTGTCAAATAACGGTCTAAGAGTTTCATAATAAAACTAACTTCAGCAGCTGGTCTTTTCCAGTTTTCTGTAGAAAAGGCATAGGCACTTAGTGCCTTTACACCAATATTATCAGCTATGCGTACAATCTCTTTTAATCTTTCAGCACCTGCATAATGACCATAAGTACGGGGTTTTCCCTGTTCCTTCGCCCATCTTCCATTACCGTCCATAATAACGGCGACATGCTGCGGAATAATTCTTGGGTCAATAAAACTCTCTATCAATTGTTTGGGAATCTGTTGTTCACTATTCTTTGATTCAAATATTTTTTTAAGCATATTATCGCACCGCCGTTAATAACTCATAATAGAAAAACAGGCGCAACCCCCTCTTATCTGAGGGGGTTGCGCATTTCATTTACTCATTCAGGTTGTTTAATCGCACCTACTGGGCAAACAGAAGCGCACGCACCACACTCAACACATTCGGATTCAGTGATTTTATACTTAGCGCCATCTTCTACGATAGCACCAACTGGGCATGTACCAGCGCATGTTCCACAGCCAACGCATTCATCTTCATTAATTTTGTATGCCATTTGTTCATTGCACCTCCCTTCGGAATCTATATGAGCTTATTAAACAGATTGTTTGATCTGCAGCCAGTGATTGTCGAACAACGTAAAGTGAAGGCACTCCCTCACATTCCTCTGGGATCATTCTAGGAGGTTTCGTTACTTCAACCTTATATTTCATTCCAAGTTTATCCAAAACATCTGTTGCCATATCTAATCTATAAGCAAGCAAATCAGGCATATTTAATGTCAATTATTCACACTTCCATAACTTCTTTTTCTTTGTGAGCCATGATAGCATCTATTTCTTTAATAAACTTATCAGTGGTTTTTTGCATTTCATCAGTAGCCTTTTTTGCTTCGTCCTCGGTTATTTCTTTAGCTTTTTCTATCTTTTTTATCGAATCATTTGCTTCTCTTCTGACATTTCTTATAACTACCCTACAGTCTTCAGATTTCTTATGAACTACTTTAACAAGTTCTTTTCTGCGCTCTTCAGTAAGTTGGGGCAGATTTAATCTGATAACTGTGCCATCATTATTAGGGTTTAGACCCAAATCTGATTTCATTATGGCTTTTTCTATATCCTTTAATAAGGTTTTTTCCCATGGTTGAATTACAATAATACGTGGCTCAGGGACAGTGACACTAGCTACCTGGCTTACAGGTGTAGGCGTGCCATAGTAATCAACAAATACCTTCTCAAGAAGCGAAGGCGTTGCGCGGCCGGCTCTGACTGTAGCCAAATCTGCCCTCAAAAGCTCAATCGTCTTATTCATTTTAAAATTTGTTTGTTCCATAACATCACTAATCGTGGCCATTTATATCCCTCCAACCAAAGTTCCGATATGTTCTCCTAAAGCTGCCCTGAGGATGTTGCCTGGCTTATCAATATTAAAAACAACAATAGGTATCTTATTATCCATACAAAGACTAATAGCCGTTGAATCCATAACACCTAAATTTCTTTGTATAACCTCAATGTAGTCCAAAGTTTCAAATTTCTTTGCCTCTGGATGTTTGGCTGGGTCAAGGTCGTAAACTCCGTCCACGCCTTTTTTTGCCATAAGAATAACATCTGCTTCAATTTCAGCAGCTCTGAGCGCTGCAGTAGTGTCAGTGGAAAAATACGGATTACCTGTTCCTGCCGCAAAAATCACTACACGTCCTTTTTCCATGTGCCTGATAGCTCTGCGTCTGATGTAAGGCTCCGCAATCTGGCGCATTTCAATCGCTGTCTGTACTCTTGTTACAACACCTCGATTTTCCATTGCATCCTGCAGTGCCAAAGAATTAATAACAGTTGCAAGCATACCCATATAGTCAGCAGTTGCCCTATCCATGCCTTTAGCGCTACCGGAAAGGCCGCGCCAGATATTTCCGCCACCATTAACAATAGCTACCTCAAATCCGGCAGATAAAACATCCTGAATCTGCTTTGCGATAGAGTCTACGATTTCCGGATCAATACCAAAACCTTTATCACCAGCCAAAGCTTCACCGCTTAACTTTAATATCACACGTTTAAATTTCAAATTATTTGGCAATTTGTATTACCTCCCAACAAGTTCCTCACCCAGTTTAATTTCTACAAGCTTAGTAAATTTCCTCTTTAAGGATAGAAAACATTTTTAATTTGTTGCAGTTTAAAACCGTTGCTTCATAAAATAAGAGAACACTAAAGTGTTCTCTTATTTTTATATCAGATTTTTATTTTACAAAGGACATAACTTCAGCAGCAAAGTCAGTTTCTTTTTTCTCAATGCCTTCACCCAAATAGTAGCGGGCAAAACGACGGATTGAAATGTTTTCACCAATCTTAGCAATGCTTTCAGTAATCAAATCGTTGATAGTTTTGTCCGAATCCTTGACAAAGTCTTGATCAAGCAGACAAACTTCTTTATAGTATTTTTCAATACGGCCGGAAACCATTTTTTCAATGATTTTTTCAGGCTTTCCTTCATTACGAGCTTGCTCAGAAAGAACTTCCTTCTCATGTTCAAGTTCGTTAGTCGGTACTTCATCACGTCTCAAGTAAGTTGGATTTGCAGCAGCTATATGCATTGCAATGTCCTTAGCCAAGTTTTTGAAAGCATCTGTTTTGGCAACGAAATCAGTTTCGCAATTAATTTCAACCAAAACTCCGATTCTTCCACCTGCATGGATGTAAGCTTCCACAAGACCTTCAGCCGCTACACGACCAGCCTTTTTAGCGGCGGCAGCTAAACCTTTTTCACGCAGAAAATCAATCGCCTTATCAATGTCGCCAGACGTTTCCGTCAAAGCCTTTTTACAATCCATCATGCCAGCGCCAGTGCGCTCGCGTAATTCTTTTACCAAAGCAGCAGTAATTTCAGCCATAAAAATTATTCCTCCCCTTTTCAGCTACAAGTTAAAATGGTTGAACTATTATTCTGTTTCTACAGACTCTTCGATTTTTTCAGTTCCAGCAGCTGCTTCTACTTGCATACCTTGACGGCCTTCTAAAACAGCGTCAGCCATTTTTGCAGTCAAAAGTTTTACTGCACGAATTGCGTCATCGTTTGCAGGAATAACGTGATCAATTTCATCAGGATCACAGTTAGTATCAACAGTAGCAACAATAGGAATATTCAATTTATGTGCTTCCAAAACTGCAATATGTTCTTTGCGTGGGTCAACTATAAACAAAGCACCAGGCAGTTTTTTCATATCTTTGATACCGCCAAGATATTTTGTAAGTTTTTCCATTTCATGACGAAGTCCGAGAACTTCTTTTTTAGGAAGCACTTCAAAAGTTCCGTTAGCTTCCATTTCTTCTAATTTACGTAAACGGCTGATACGAGCTTGAATGGTTTTGAAGTTGGTCATCATGCCGCCAAGCCATCTCTCATTAACAAAAAACATGTTGCAGCGAATAGCTTCATCACGCATAGCATCCTGAGCTTGTTTTTTAGTACCTACAAACAAAATGCTTTCGCCACGAGCTGCCACTTCACGAATGAAATTGTAAGCTTCTTCGACTTTCTTAACGGTTTTTTGCAAGTCAATAATGTAAATACCGTTTCTTTCAGTGAAGATGTATGGAGCCATCTTCGGGTTCCAGCGTCTGGTCTGATGACCAAAATGTACGCCAGCCTCAAGTAGTTGTTTCATAGAAATAATTGCCATTTAAAATTCCTCCTGTTTTTTCCTCCGCGGATTTTTTTCGTCGTTAACCAGAACTGATATCGTCTGGACAGAAGACGCAATACTCCGCGTGTGTTTTTAACCGAACGTAATTATACCATAAAGTGGTTATCAAGACAAGAAGAATATGAGGTTACACACAATACAAAATTCCAATATAATGAAAGGGGTCTTCTATTAAGCTAATGTATACATTATTTTTTTTAGTCAAATTATTGCTAATCAATACTTAATATGATAGATTATACGAAAATAATACATTTAGTTGCACTTAAATATGTAGCTATTATTTGCTTTATAAGATACTAGCAAACATGGTGTCTCAGTTTTATTTTAATTAGTAGACTACATATACGATAACTTACGTATTATCTATGATTAAATGCAGCTAGAATTACAGGTAACAGCACGTAGCTTTCGTCCTGCATATTTTTGCAGGACATTTTTTCTGGCTAAGTTTTTCTTATAAATTTTTGAAAGGTAGGTTTTACGTATGTCAACGTTTGATTTTAACACCGTTGTTTCACCATTTATCAAGGCCTTGCCAGCATCAGGATTAGCAAAATTTTTGGAAATTACTGCCAATAATCCCAACATTGTCCCCTTAAGTGTCGGGGAACCTGACTTTGATATTCCTGCAAAAGTTAAGGAAGCTTGCATCGATAGCATAAATGCTGGAAAAAGCACCTACACTTCAACACTGGGTCTTTTAGAACTTAGAGAGGCAATTGCAGACGATACCTACAAAAACTATGGTGTAAAGTATGATCCAAAAACTGAAATTATGGTTACAGTTGGTGTCAGTGAAGCTCTTTATGTTGTTGTCCGCTCAATCCTGGCTCCTGGTGATGAAATAATTATTCCTGAACCATGTTATGTAGCTAACAAAGCCTGCATTATCCTATCCGGCGCTAAACCCATTCCTGTCGAAACATTTTTAGAAAATAATTTTGTACCTACTATAGAAGATCTGGAAAAGGCTGTAACTCCAAAAACCAAAGCCATTCTGTTAGGTTACCCCAATAATCCTACCGGCGCTATAATAAGCAAAGAGCAAATAAAACAAATTGGTGATTGGGCTAAAAAACACAATCTTGTAATTGTTTCCGATGAATTATACGCTCATCTTACTTATGGCGGCAAAAAACATACAATGTTTACTTCGTACTCAGAATTCCGTGATCGGACTATTGTGCTGAATGGTTTCTCAAAAGCCTATGCTATGACTGGTTTGCGTCTTGGTTATATCACGGCTCCTGCTGCTATCATAAGTGCAATGAACCTGCTGCATCAAAATGTTGTGCTATGTGCAAATTCAACTGCACAATATGGTGCAATCGCGGCTTTAAAATATTGTCAAAAAGATGTGGAAGCAATGGTTGCTGAATATGACGCACGTAGAAAAATAATGATTGATGCCTTTAAAAAAATGAATATACCGCTATACTCGCCGGAAGGCGCTTTCTACGTTTTTCCATGTATCAAACAAACAGGGCTTACAAGCATGGAATTTGTGGAAAAACTTTTAAATGAAGAAAATGTATTAGTAATACCTGGAAGCATCTTTGGCAACAGCGGCGAAGGCTTTATCCGTTGTTCTTACGCTTATTCTCAAGAAAATCTTAAGATAGCCCTTGAACGCATTGCCAGATTTATCAATAAATACAGAAAATAACTTTTTAAAAAAGCAAAAATTAAAAAAGCGAACTTTTGGTGTAAAAACCAAAAGTTCGCTTTTAATTTTTGTTCAGCGCGGCTCAACAAGCAACTTTATAGCTGTTCTTTGACCGCCCTCAATTTCAATTTCAATAAAAGCAGGAATACAGATAAGATCCATACCACTGGGGGCAACGAATCCTCGTGCAATAGCAACAGCTTTAATTGCCTGATTCAGTGCACCAGCACCAATTGCCTGCATTTCTGCCCTTCCGTGCTCACGTAAAACACCTGCAAGAGCTCCTGCTACAGAATTTGGGTTAGACTTTGCCGATACTTTTAGTACGTCCATTAAAATACCCCTCCCCCGATTCACTTGCATACATTGAACACAGTAATAGTTCGTTATAAAATTCAGTTATCCTGCAAAAAAATACTAAAATACAGTATACATTTAAGAATAAATCAATGAAATTATATAAAATATACTATTTTTCTTTTTTTAAAAAATACATATAAAGAGCGCTTAAAGTTTTAGCGTCAAAAATAGTCTCTGCTAACAGCATTTTTCTTACATCATCTTGCCCGATTGTAACTACTTCAATAAATTCATCATCGTCAGTATGCTGTTCATGAAGTTCAAGACCTTCGGCTAAATAAAGATGAATAATCTCATCAGTAAACCCCGGAGTTGTTGCTATGGTTGTCAGTTTGCTCCATTTTGAGGCTAAGTAACCAGTTTCTTCCGAAAGCTCTCTTGTAGCACATTCTAAAGGGTCTTCATTAAGTTCCAGCTTACCGGCAGGGATTTCATAGAGTATGGAATCTAAAGGATACCTGTATTGCTTAACAAAGACAATACTACCGTCTTCCAAAACCGGTAAAATCGCAACTGCCCCAGGATGATGAACCAATTCTCTGACGGCCTCTTTACCATCCGGTAAGATAACCTTGTCAACAGCAATCTTTAGTAATTTACCATCAAAAACAGTTTCTGTTGATACATGCTTTTCCCAAAGCATGTTCTTTTCAAGCGAACTCAAAATGCTATTTACCCCCTATGGCATTATCTGTCTTTTTTATGCCATCTTTAATTTTTTGGGCCATTAACAATAACTGTTCAGCATTAGTCCTTGATGCCTCAGATATATTATTGCCGCCAGCCATACGCATTATTTCTGTTACTCGCTCGCTCTTGTCAAGCGTTTTAACTGATGTGCTAGTTTTGTTATTCTCTACTACCTTTTCAATGTATAAATGATTATCCGCAAAAGTTGCAATCTGAGCCAAATGCGTAATGCAAAGAACTTGTCTAACATTAGCAATAATTGCAATTTTCTCAGCCATTTTCTGAGCTGTAATGCCACCCACACCTGTATCAATTTCATCGAAAACCATAGTTGGAACACCAGATTTTTCTAATAAAACTGTCTTAATGGCCAAAGCAATTCTTGAGAGTTCTCCCCCTGAAGCGACTTTTGAAAGAAGTCTGGCTTCCTGTCCAAGATTGGCAGTAAAGTAAAATAGGGCATCGTCTACGCCCTTAGGACCAAGCTCAGCTTTTTTAGTTAATACCACCTGGAATTTACCTTGCGGCATTGCCAAATCTTTTATGTGCTGCGTTACTAGTTTTTCAAACTTATCAGCAATTAATGTTCTTGCAGACGTTAATTCTTTAGCATTCTTTTTTAAAGCTTCTGACAAAACTTTCAGCTGTGATTTTTTGTTCTCAATACGATCAGTTATTAAAGACAACTCATTCAGCTGTTCTTTGGCGTTAGATAAATAATCCTGAATTACCTCAAATGTATTACCGTACTTTTTCTTCAAACGATACCACAAATCAAGTCTTTCCTGGACTTCTGCCAAAAATGCAGGATCAAAATCGTCTTTTTCAATATAGTTGCTCAGGCTTTGTCTGGCGTCTTCTAAGGTCAGCCATGCATTGTCAAAAGCACTATAAAAAGCCTCTAGTTCTTTATCATATATCAAGGCTGAAGATATCTTATCACGAGCCTCACTCAGACCATCCAGCACTCCAGAAATGCCCTTTTCATTGCCATTTAGCAAGTCATAGGCGGCAGCTGCAGCTGACATAATCCTGGTGCTGTTAGTCAGTTTTTTAGCTGTTTCCTGCAGGGTCTCTTCCTCACCCGAAAACAATTTTGCAGACTCAATTTCATGAATCTCCCATTCAAGGCGTTCACTAATTTTTTCGCGGTCAGCATTTTGAGAATTAAGCGTCTCAAGTTCCTGTATGATACTAAGATAATCGCTGTATTTAGATTTATAGTCTCTTAACAAATTATCAATATCGTCAGAGCCATACAAATCAATTAAATTTAATGGTTCTCCAGCTTTTAATATTCTCTGGTTCTCATGTTGTCCGTGGATGTCAATAAGCTGCTCACTAAGCTTTTGCAGCAAACTTAAAGGAACTTGTACACCATTAACCATTGTAACGCTTTTACCCGATTTAAGAACTTTTCTGCGCAAAAATAAAAAATCTTCATCTACTTCTATACCATATTCGAACAAAATTGGCAAAATTGTCTGTAAAGCAGAAATATCAAAAACAGCTTGTACCCAGTAATGGTCCTCACCATCACGAATATATTCTGCCGATGCCCTGCTGCCGAGAACAATGCCGAGCGCATCTATCAATATTGACTTACCAGCACCTGTTTCGCCCGTAAATACGTTAAAGCCAGGTTCCAATTCTATTCTTGTGTCTGAAATTAAGGCAAAATTATGAACATGTAATGACTTCAGCATATTTTCACCATCTTTACATTAAAGGTGCATATTTAAGCGAGCCGTGAATGCCTGGATATGATCGCGATTATCCACAGCAACGAAAATTGTATCGTCACCGGCAACAGTTCCTAATACTTCCGGCCATTTCATATAATCTATACCATAAGCTACAGCTTGTGCCGTACCCGGTAAAGTACGAATTACAACTAAATTTTCAGAAGCATTAATACTTAATATTGAGTCCTGGAAAGTACGCTCTAGCCTTCCTTGCGACAAGATCATCCCATGTTCTTTTGGAAATGCATACCTGTAGCCGCCGCTTGCATCTGGAATCTTAATAAGCATTAGTTCCTTAATGTCGCGTGAAACCGTAGCTTGCGTTACATCAATACCACTATTACGTAATGCTTGTGCTAAATCATCTTGAGTTTCAATTACCTGTGCTTCAATGATTTCTTTGATTTTTTCATGTCTGGCAATTTTCATAATTATCACCCCTTAATCATTCTTGGAACTTCGTATTTTCTCCGCCTCTACGCAACTTTTCCTGCCATGTTTCGTAATAAGTTGACGGATAGATGTGAAGAAATTGAACACTAAGCGGACTTTTTTGAATAACAACTTTTTCTTTTTCTGTTATGCGTTTAATATTCGTTCCATCAGCCGAAAGGTACCATTCATCACAGGGTGGCATAACACTAATTTCAATAGTATCAGCCATTGGAATGATTAGTGGTCTGGTTTCCAACGAATGTGCACATATAGGTGTTAATATACTAACGTCCAGACCAGGATAAACTATTGGGCCGCCGGCAGCCAAAGAATAAGCTGTTGACCCTGTTGCTGTTGCAACAATAACGCCATCTGAAGGGTAAACCACCGACTTCTGACCAGCTATCCTGACATCTAATCTGGCCAAACGTGAAAAATGTCCTTTTGTCAGCACAAAATCATTAAGAGCATGTGCGCATATAGCTTCATGTTTATTTTCGTCAAAGACGGCAGCTTGCAGCATACTGCGTTGCTCAACCCAAAAATCTCCATCTCTGACCTTTAAGATGGCCTCCTCCATTTGCGGAAACTCTACCTCGGTTAAAAAGCCTAGCTTCCCAAAGTTTACACCAAAAACTGGAATCTTCAGTGAGGCTGTATGTCTGGTCATTCTAAGCAACGTACCATCGCCGCCCAAAGACATAGCCGCTGTAAAGCACTGCATAGATGAGAAATCATCTGTTGCGTAACCTTTACAAGCATATTCCTCCGCAATACCGTAGGGCAAAATTGGTTCAATATTGTTGTTTTTGCAGAAATCAACGACATGCCTCAATATATTGCGGACGCTATTCTTTTCCAGATTAGGGAAAATCCCTAATGCTAATCTCATATACTTTTCTCCTCTGCAGCATCCCGAGTATTCCCATGCGACAAAGCAACAATCTGACTTATCCGCTCATCGTTAATGTTGTCACTTTCATTCAAAGTCAAATATAACAAGTACTCGATATTTCCTTCAGGGCCTTTAATGGGTGAATAATCAAGGCCACCTATCCCAAATTTTTCATCTCTTGCCATCTTTATTACTTTTTCTATGACTTCTTCATGTACTTTGGGATCACGCACAACACCTTTTTTGCCAACTTTTTCTCTGCCTGCTTCAAACTGCGGTTTTACTAAAGCAATAACACAGCCATCATCGCTTAAAAGTTTTTTGACTGCTGGCAGAACTTTATCCAGTGAAATAAAAGCAACGTCAATAGTTGCTATTTGAATTCTCTCTGGTAGTGATGCTTCGTCCAGGTATCTGACATTAGTTCTTTCCATATTGACTACACGTTCATCGTTGCGAAGACTCCAGGCGAGTTGTCCGTAGCCGACATCAATTGCGTAAACTTTGCGCGCACCATTTTGAAGAGAACAATCTGTAAATCCACCTGTTGATGCTCCTATATCCGCAACAGTTTTATCCTGAAGTGAGATTGGAAAAACCTTCAGGGCTTTTTCCAGCTTTAATCCGCCACGACTGACATAAGGAAGTTTATTACCAATAATTTTAATCTTTACCTCATCAGTAACCTGAGTACCGGGCTTATCTACTTTAAGGTCATTGACCAAAATCTGACCAGCCATGATAGCCGCTTGTGCCTTAGAACGGGTATCAAAAAATCCTTGTTCTACCAAGACTGCATCTAAACGTTTCTTTGCCACACAGATCCCCCATTTTCCTCGGCTAACCACTCAGTAATATGTTTGGTCATACCTGCCACATCCAACTCGATATCTCTTAAAAGTAATTTTTTGTCGCCATGCGGAACAAGAGTATCAGGAACACCAAAAGTCAGTACTCTGGTATCACGCAATACATCATTTTTATTGAGTATTTCTAAAATTTCTGAACCAACGCCGCCAGCGAGAGCATTTTCTTCCATTACTACCAAATTATTATAGCTATTAGCACATTGAATTAATAATTCTTCGTCCAGCGGTTTTATAAAACGCATGTTAACAACGCCAGCATCAAAGCCAAAATTATGCAGTTGAGAAGCAACAGCAACAGCCGGTGCAACCATGCTGCCAGCTGCCCAAATACAAACATCCTTGCCTTTTTTTAGCTCCTCAGCTTTGCCATAGGGCAATAGCTTTAATTCTTCCTCACAAGCTACACCAAGACCACTACCCCTAGGATAACGAATAGAGACAGGTCTTTTTAATTCAATTGCAGTGTAAAGCATGTGTCTCAATTCATTTTCGTCCTTTGGTGCCATAATTGTCATGCCAGGCATCATTCTGAGATATGAATAATCGAAAATACCATGATGTGTGTAACCATCATCACCAACTAAGCCAGCTCTGTCCAAACAAAAAACTACTGGAAGGTCCTGCATACATACATCATGCAGAACCTGATCGTACGACCGTTGCAAAAACGTAGAATATATAGCTACGACAGGCTGCATACTGTTAGCTGCCAATCCTGCCGCCATAGTTACTGCGTGCTGTTCAGCAATACCAACATCAAAAGCTCTTTCCGGGAATCTCTCAAAGAACTTGGCTAAGCCTGTGCCATCACGCATTGCCGCAGTGATAGCAACAATATTAGGATTCTTTTCGGCAATCTTAACTAATGTATCACCAAACACTTCAGTATATGTTTTTGGGGCACCTTCAACCTTTATTTTTTCACCTGTTGTTATTTCAAAAGCGCTGGTGCCATGAAATTTATCCGGATTTGTTTCTGCTGGTAAATATCCTTTACCCTTTTTCGTAATAACATGCATTAAAACAGGTTTATCAATCTTTTTTGCACGTTCCATAATATCAATAAGCCCATCCAGATTATGACCATCAACAGGTCCTATATAAGTAAAACCAAGTTGTTCAAAAAGCATACCTGGTGCTAAAAAATACTTTAGAGTATCTTTGACGCGACGTACGGTTTTTGCAACAGGCTCACCAATTGTCGGTATACTTTTTATTAAACTCTCAACATCGGTCTTAAGATGTGAATATGTTGGGTCAGTTCTCAGCCTGCAAAGATATTCGGAAAGAGCACCTACATTCTCAGAAATAGACATTTCGTTATCATTAAGAATAACGATTATCTTTTTCTGCAATACTCCGGCATTATTCAACGCTTCTATTGCCATACCGCCTGTAAGAGCTCCATCGCCTATGACGGCAATAACATTGTATTCATCACCCTTAAGGTCACGAGCAACAGCCATACCTAAAGCGGCAGAAATAGATGTGCTTGAGTGGCCTGTTCCAAAGGCATCGTGCTCGCTTTCACTCCTTTTAGGAAAACCTGAAAGGCCACCATACTGGCGCAAAGTATCAAACATTTCTCTCCTGCCGGTTATGATTTTATGAACATAAGACTGGTGCCCTACATCCCAAACAATTTTATCATTTGGTGTATTAAAAACTTTGTGTAAGGCCAACGTCAATTCAACAACACCTAAATTAGGAGCTAAATGTCCACCTGTTTTTGAAATGACATTAACCAACAACTTCCTGATTTCTTGCGCGAGTTTTGTCATTTCTTCAATATTTAGTTTTTTTACGTCCGAAGGCGAATCAATTTTATTTAAAAACTGCACTGGATAATCCTTCCTTTTT
>CAYTOV010000001.1:31241-48132 GCA_964439485.1 uncultured Acidaminococcales bacterium
CGTTTTTCCAGATAACTATTTACTAGTTTTTTTCTATCTTCATAATACTTTCCAAAATCCATACTATTCTTCAACCTCTCCGAATGGCACATATTTATAATTTTCGTTACTATCTGTGATTACTTTCTGAACCTCTTGCTGAGCAGTGTTTAATTTTGCATGACATACCTGACTTAACTCAACACCCTCTTTAAAAACTTCTAAGGCCTCTTCCAAGGATAAATCGCCGCGTTCCAATAATTGAACATTAGCTTCAAGTTTGCTTAAAGCATCTTCAAATTTAAGATCTTTAATCTTCTTTTTCACTGGCATAGCATTTTACCGCCTTTTCACATCTGTCACTGCCGATAAGATAAATCCATCTTTTGTAACAGTTTCAATTGACTCACCAATATTTATAGCATCTATAGTTTTAATAATTGTTCCATCTGCTTTTCTTGCTATGCTATATCCTCGACTCATTATATTTAAAGGACTGGAAGCATCGAGTCTTGTCACAAGCAATGCATATTTATGCTCAAACTCTTGCTGTATTCTATTCATTGACAAAAATATACGATTGAGACAGTTGTCAACTGCAATTTTCTTGTCAGCCAACCATCTATCAGGTTCTTTAAAAACTAAAGAATTTGAGATTTCCAAAATTTTGCTTTCGTTTCTTTCAACGAGTGCAGTAACCGCACGTATATTTCTTTGATTCAGTTGTTCAAGGTGCCTAATGAGTTCCCAAACATTCGGAACAACTATTTCAGCAGCTTGTGATGGTGTGGCAGCTCTACGATCTGCCGCAAAATCAGCAAGTGTAAAATCTGTTTCATGCCCAATTGCAGTTACAACCGGAATTTCCGAAGAAGCAATCGCCCGAACAACTCTTTCTTCATTGAACGCCCACAAATCTTCTATCGAACCGCCACCTCGCCCAACTATAAGGACGTCAGCCAACTTGTGTTTATTCATGAAATTAATTGCTTTAACTATTTCTAACCCGGCGTCTTCCCCTTGCACCTTAACAGGGAAAAATACCAATTTTACTCCAGGACTGCGCCGCTTGGAAACTGTTATTATATCGTGAATGGCAGCACCGGATTGAGAAGTTATTACACCGATCTTTTGCGGTTGAGGCGGTATTTCACGTTTCCTTGCGGAAGAAAAAAGGCCTTCTTGTTCAAGTTTTTGCTTTAACTTTTCGTAGGCCACCATTAAATCGCCTGCACCACTGGCAATCATTATATCAACATACAACTGATAAATGCCGTCGCGTTCGTAAACACCAATACGCCCAATAGCCAGAACCTGATCGCCGTCTTTAGGTAAAAATTTGAGCTCAGAAGCCCGGCCACGAAACATAACTGCCTTAATAACACTATTTTTATCCTTAAGTGTAAAGTAGCAGTGCCCTGAAGCATATTTTCTAAAATTCGATACTTCTCCTCTGAGCTGGATATTAAAAAACTCAGCGCGTGTTTCGATCATTTGTTTTATTATTCTATTAACATCACTAACAGTGTAAATGCTATCTATCATTGCATTTCTCCAACATTCTTCTTGCTGCCGCGGCACAACCAACAGCATTATCAGAACTATACAGCGAGTCCGGTACATAAAGCATTATATTGTGCTCTGCAAGTTTCTCACTGATATGTTTTCTTATATATTTATTAGCTGTCACGCCTCCTACCAAAAGAACATCAGAAATCTGATGTTCTTTCGCTGCATTTAATAAGCAGCGGGCAAATGATTCAGCTAACGAGTTTTCAACGCCAAGAGCTATTTTTGATGGAGCAACGCCAGCTTCAATTGCTCTTGAAGCAGCTGTCGCCGGGCCGGAAAGACTAATTTCGCAATCTCTAACTGAAACAGGTAAAGAATATATCTCATCACTTTGCGCGGCAATTTTCTCTAATTCAGCGCCGGCTGGGAACTTCAGGCCTAAGGCAACACCGACCCTATCGACGTATTGGCCAGCATTCAAATCAATACTGCCGCCAATTTCGCTGAGGGCAAAGTTACCTTTAGCATTAGCTTCAGCTAATAACAAATCAGTTGTCCCCCCTGAAGCATGTAACATTAAAAATTTCGAAGAACCCTTAAATCCAGAGGACCAGATTCCGGCTTCGAGATGGTTCTCCTGGTGACTTATTGGAACCAATTCTGCCCCCAACATGGTTGCTAATGATCTGGCTAATCCATAACCAGACAAAAAAGCCGGCATATATGAGTTTTCGATCGGTCTTGGCTGTTTGGAAACGCCAATACCGATAATCTTCATATCATGCCGGTAAAATATCTTTTCTATTAATTCCGGCAGGTTGCGAGTGTGCTGAAAAACCATTTCAGATTGTGCCAAGCCACGCCTCCCAGGCTTGACTTCCAAAACACGGCGTACCTCATCAACCAAATTCCCCTGCCTATCAAGAACTGCTACTGATGTAGTGTAGCAGCTTGTATCAATACCTAAATATCCTTCAAATGCTTCCATGGTTCTTGACCATCTTCCCTAACACACCATTAATAAATCTGGCTGAATCTTCCGTGCCATACTTCTTCGCAACCTCAACTGCTTCATTAATTGCTACAGATGAAGCAATAGCATCAGGGGAAAGAAAAATTTCATAAATAGCTATACGCAAAATATTACGGTCTACAGCAGGCATGCGATCAACAGCCCAGTCAATTGCATAAGCGGCTATTTTAGCATCAATTACTGACAAGTTAGTAAGAATACCATCCAAAAGAGCCAGCGCATAAGCATCCTCTTCTTCGGATATTTCTCCTTCTTTAGCAGCAGCAAAAGCTGTCAGCGGTTCGGTATCTTTCGAAAAATCTATTTGGAACAAACTTTTTAAAACAAGCTCACGTGAATTTCTACGACTCATATTTTTCCTCTTTCATAGTTATTATCTGTGATGACCAGGTGGCAAAAGGCGGTCAAGTACATCCATTAAATCTTCCTTGTTGTCTATTCGTTTGCCAAGCAAATATCCTGCTGTAATACATATCAACAAGAAGATAGTCTGGAAAAAGCCCAGAATCAAGAACATCGCGCCAATAGTCAACCCAAACAACGATCCTACGAGACGTCCTCTGTAATTTTCCCAAAGATTTTGCAAGATCTCAGAAAACATAAATCTATCTCCTCTCACTTTAATTTACTATTTTTTTGCTTGTATATGTTTAAAAAACACTTCAATATCTTTTACTTCCACTCCAAGTGTTGACATAACGCTCTTACGAATAACCTGTTTCATCTCATCGGTAGTATCAGGAATATTTATCGCAGGTTCAATGGATGAATTAATTCGCAAATTTAAAGCATTCTCTATCATCTTCGCTGAAGCTTTAGCGTTGTGGACGCCATAAATATCATTGGCAATTTCTGATACATAATCCTCAACAGCATTTTTGCTTACATGAATTTTACCTTCTTTATCATCGCCCAATGAAAGGGTGCTTACACCCGTACCGCCAAGACCTGTTACTAATAAACGAAGGCTAACCAACAAAAGCACAACACCGCCAACGGCATATTCCCATTTGCCTGGTATTGTAGCGCAAAAAGCATAAACAGTAGTAGGCGCAATTATTTGCAAGGCAAATAAAACTAAAAAAACAGCTACTACAGCCATTAAGATAGTGTATAAGGTTAAAATAATCCTATCAGGTATACCCATACTTAAAATCCCTCTTTCCTGTGACTACTTCAAAAATTTTCTTGCTCTTCAATCTCTTTTGCTTTACGTCTTGCAATTCCTTGCACATGGATATCAACAGCGACAACTTCAAATCCAGTCATACTTTCCACTGCTTCTTTTACCTTTTCCTGAATTTCTATAGCAACTTCCGGTATGCAGATACCATATTCAATAATAACATAAATCTCTACAGTAACAGTTTTGCCGCTTACTATAACTTTAACGCCTTTGGAGAAGTTTTTCTTGCCAAGAAGCTCAGCAATGCCACCAGCCAGTCCTCCGCTCATTCCCGCGACACCTGCTACTTCTGTGGCTGCTAATCCAGCAACAATACTTATTACTTCATCAGCAATCTTTACAGAACCAACTTCTTCAGGAATATCACCCTGCTCATTTCCATTTGCTTTTACCTGTTCAATATCCTGGTCTTCATTCATGGCTGGCCCTCCTTGAACTGAATGCAAAAAACCTGCAACGTTACTGCTTAATTATACCATAGGTTCTTTAGCAATGCCACGTAAAGACAGTGAACAATGTATATATTCAATGTATATATTCAATGATAAATAGAAAAACGCTCAAAAATGAGCGTTTTAGTAATTAAGCACGTTCGATATAATCACCAGTTCTGGTATCTATTCTAAGAACATCACCTTCATTGATAAAGAGAGGAACTTTTACAACATAACCAGTATCAAGTTTTGCAGGCTTGCTGCCGCCTGTTGCGGTATCACCGCGGATGCCAGGATCTGTTTCAACAACTTTTAACTCTACAGTATTAGGTAAATCAATACCAAGGATGCGTCCTTCATAGACCATGATTTTGACATCCATGTTTTCTTTCAGGAAGTTTACAGCATTGCCAAGCTGTTCTTTGGTAAGTTCAACTTGCTCATAATTTTCATTATCCATAAAATTATAAGCACCATCACCCTCATAGAGGTATTGCATCTCTCTACGGTCGACATGAGCTTTTGGTAAACGTTCACCGGCATTGAAAGTACGCTCTATGACAGCGCCTGTGCAAAGATTACGCATTTTAGCACGAACGAAAGCAGCACCTTTACCTGGTTTTACATGTTGGAACTCAACTACCTGCCACGCATCGCCATCAATGGTAACAGTTACGTTAGTTTTGAATTCATTTGTTGAAATCATAATAACCCTCCCGAATTTTAAAATACTAATTAATCTCAAATAATCGCTTGCTAGCATTTGTCAAAACATTACAGCCATCAGGCGCAATTACAATGACATCTTCTATACGAACCCCGCCTTTGCCGGGTATGTATATCCCTGGTTCTACAGTGACAACCATGTTAGATTCTAATTTTTCTTTACCACGTCTGGAAGCAACAGGCAATTCATGTATATCTAATCCAACACCATGGCCCAAACCATGTCCGAAATACTGACCATAACCATGGCTTGTTATAAAACTACGTACTATGGCATCAAGCTCTGCGCCTGTAATGCCTGCCCTGGCATTTTTGATTCCCAACAACTGCGCTTCTCTTACTAATTCGTAAAGCTCTCGCTGCCAGGAAGAAGCGTTGCCAATTACTAAAGTCCTTGTAATATCAGAATGATATCCTGAATAAATGGCACCGAAATCAAACGTTACAAAATCGCCTCTTTCTATCACTTTCGAAGAAGCAATACCATGTGGCAACGCTGATCTTGTACCTGACGCAACAATTGTAGGAAAAGAAATTCCTTCAGACCCAAGTCTGCGCATTTCATACTCAAGTAATGCTGCTGCTTCTATTTCGCGCATTCCTTCATGCAGGTTATCGAGCATAAATCCAAAGGCCTTATCAGAAATCTCAATGGCTCTTTTAATAAGCGCTAATTCCTCTTCATCTTTAATGCTCCGCAAGCCAACAAGTGAAATACTCGACAAAGTACTATCACTTAGTTGAGAACTCAGGCACTGAAAGTCATTATATGAAAAGCACTCACCATCGAAAGCAAATTTTCCGCCAGAAAAGCTCAGCTTTTTTATTGCCTCCCAAAGTCCATCTTTATGTTCCAATACAAGGCACTCAGGTGCTTGAGCAGCAGCCTGCAATGTATATCTTGAATCAGTAATAATAACAGCTTGTTTGTTATCAATAAAAATAAGGCTATCATCGCCGGAAAAACCAGTAAAATAGCGGATAGAAGACAAGCCCTTAATAAAAATTCCCGACAAACCTCTTTCCTGGAGAAAATGTCGAAGCCTATCCATTCTATTCATAATAACACGTCCTGCAAAAATTTGTAAAAATTAAACAATTACTTAGACATTTTATCACATTTTATCATATTTGCCTATTCACCTTCCTGAAAATTTTCCAGGATTTCTACGGTGAATGGAAGATTGTTAAGAATTAATAAAACATCAGCAACTGTATCAGGTGTTCCAAGTAATTTAATGATGCCATCACTTGCGTTTATTGTACTTACCAATGCCAAATGCTCATAGCCTTCCATAATTCTCGTTACATCGGCAATTTCAGCTTTCTTAACCTTTGCATAAACAATACCGCTGTGGTTTGTCATTTGCTTATTTTCCGTAACAAGGAATATGGCTGCAAATTTATTGCGCTTTTAATTGAAAAGCGCTGCTGAACGCGGTTAGCAACATCAAATAGATTGCCATTCTCATCACGCATGTCATTAAGAACTATATCCAATAGTGTTCCATCTGGCATTAAAACTTCTAATTTTTCACCGGCAACCATTTTATTACGCTGTTCGATATATGCGGTATTCGTTTCTTTATCATAACCAGTCACTATACCAACAAAATCGCGAGTTTGCACATAACTGGAGGTTGTGTATATTTGCCCATTCTCATCAGGTCTATTTACGGCAAAACCATAAAAATATGGTCTATGTGAAACTTTTTCTAATTCATCCTTCCACTCACTTTTTATGGAAAATTGCCCAGGATTACTGTACCAGTCATCTATTGCCTTTCTATAAACGCTGACGACAGTAGCTACATAATGTACACTTTTCATGCGTCCTTCAATTTTAAGGCTGTCCACGCCTGCCTCAGCAAGCTCAGGAATAAGGTCGAGCAGACAAAGATCCTTAGAATTCATTATATATGTTCCGCGTTCATCCTCTTCTATTGGGAATGCTTGATCAGGCCTGTTTTCTTCAACTAATTGATAGTTCCATCTGCACACCTGAGCGCATTCGCCGCGATTTCCATCGCGCCCGGTAAGATAACTACTTAGATAGCAACGACCAGAATAGGAAATGCACATAGCTCCATGAACAAAGACTTCCAGCTCAACGTCGCACTTCTTATCAATCTCACTGATTTCTGCTATTGAGAGCTCTCTGGCCAGAACAACGCGTTCAGCGCCAAGATTTTTCCAAGCTTCGACTGCCGCCCAATTACAAGTGTTGGCCTGAGTACTTACATGCAAGGCCATATCAGGTACAACTTGTCTTGCAATACTCCAAACTCCAAAATCTGAAATAAGCAGTGCATCGACACCTGCTTCTTCAAGGCTTAAAAGATATTCAGGTAATTCCACAATATCTTCATTATGAGCAAATATATTGACCGTTACATAGACTTTTTTTCCAAGATTATGAGCAAATTCAACAGCTTCTTTGATTTCAGCCATGCTAAAATTAGCTGCAAACGCCCGCAGTCCAAACTTGTTGCCGCCGAGATAAATCGCATCGGCTCCATATAAAAGAGCCATTTTACATTTTTCCATATTACCAGCGGGTGCCAGTAGCTCCGGTTTTTTACGTACAGCCATATTTTTCCCTCCAAGTTAATTTACATTCTTTATTTATTGAGGGCCATGTATTCTTTCAATCTCTTTTAAATGGTCCTGATATGTTTCTGTAAAATGATGGTGTCCTTCCAAATCAGCAACAAAATACAAGTAATTTGTTTGCTTAGGTTCTAAAACAGCATTAATAGTCGAAATACTTGGACTAGCAATAGGTCCTGGAGGTAATTCAGCATATAAATATGTGTTATATGGAGAATCTATCTTTGTATCCGCAATACTTATCTCCTTTTTTTGAACACCAAGAATATATTGAATGGTTGTGTCAGATTGCAAAGGCATCTGTATTTGCAGCCTCTTGAGAAATACCCCTGCAATTACTGGTCTCTCTTCAGGGAATACTGCCTCTTTTTCTACAAGCGAAGCTAAATTTACTAAATCACGAATACTCATATTCTTATCTTTAGCTTTTTGACGAATGTCTTCGGTTAATTGGGTATCAAACTCTTTAACCATAATTGCCAGTATTTCCTTTTCAGCAGAGCCTGGTGAAAGATAATAGGTTGAAGGATAAGCAAAGCCTTCGGCCTTGAAAATGACATTATTATTGCTTGTTTCCATATAAGAATAAGGAGCATAGTCCTTAGCGGCTTTCTTAAATTCCTCTGCACTGCCAAGACCACTTTCCTCAATTTTTTTCGCTATTTGCTCTATTGTGTAACCTTCTGGAATTGTGAGCGTTTTATGCCTCACTTGTCCTTTGGAGAATAAATCAATAATCTCCCAATTGGACATACCACTCACTATTTCATACTCGCCAGCCTGTAAGGAACGCTCCATTCTGACAAATTTTGATTGTAACCTAAAAAAGACTGGAGAATTAATCATTTTTTTGTTTTGCAGCAATGTTGCTATGTCCGCATTAGTCATACCAGGCTCAACAGTTATTATTATGTTCTCGCCTGTAGCTAAGTTTTTATTATTGTTAGCATTAATTGCAACTCCCAACACAATCGCCGCCAATATCAAAATGCCGGCTATGATCGTCAGCAACTTTTTTTTGCCCATTTTCCCCTCTCCATCCTAACAAATCCTACAAAATGTATAAAAGCCAAAAAAATGCTGGGTAGATAGCTACCCAGCATTAATTCCAATTACTCTTCCGAAGAATTCATCATTTCTTCATATGCTGTTTTCACAGCTTCAAATTCTTCCTCGGTTGGATCTAAGTAAATGGGCTCGCCATCCTCATCAAAATCAATGCGAGCGATGAAAACATCCGGCTCATCGTTTTCATCATGGCATTCACATTCTTCATCTTCACAGCCACATTCATCGATTGCAACCAGCAAGGCAAAATTTTTGTCGCCTAGTGGGATTACCATTTCTTCTCTGTAATAAAATTCGTTACCCTCATCATCACTCATAACAACAATTTGTTCGTCATCTTCTAACATTTCTAACTCTTTATCATCCATAACGGCACCTCTTTTTAATTTATTCTTACTAATTTTATACTAGATAAAAGCTACTGTCAAACAAGTCAAAACAATAGCATTTCATTAAGCAACTCATTTTTTTCTGCTATCCAAATAATTTTGCAGTATAACTACTGCAGCCATCATATCAATTATTTTCTTGCGCTTCTCACGTCGCAAATCTGCACTAATCAAAACCTTTTCAGCTGCAACAGTAGACAATCTTTCATCCCATAACAGAACTTCCAGAGCAGGGAATCTCTCCTTTACTTTATCAGCAAAGGCTTCGCAAAATTTGGCCTTTTCCCCGATAGTGCCATTCATATTTTTGGGATAACCTATCACAATCTCATCAACTTCATTATCAGCAATAATTTTTGCCAATCTTGAAAAATCACTTTCACTTGGTCCTCTGCGAATTGTTTCGAGACCGCGGGCAATAAGTCCTGTAGCATCGCTAAGAGCAACGCCAATAGTTTTTGTGCCCAAATCTAAGGCCATTATCCTCATATAAGACCTTCTTTCACTTTTTCTCTTTCAAATAGCTTATAACAAGCTCCTCAATCAATTCATACCGTTCAAATTGGCGTATTTTACTTCTGGCATCACCATGGCTAGTAATGTATGTCGGATCACCAGACAAAAGATACCCTGCCAATTGGTCAACAGGGTTGTATCCCTTTTCTTCAAAGGCCTTACAGACCTCAGCAATAGTTTTAGCAACATTTTTATTCTCAGGATTACGTTTAAACATCATAGTTTCTTGCGATACATCACTCATGGCTATCCCTCCTCTGACTCTTATATTCATTCTAACACAAACCGAAAGAAAAAATAAGGAAGGAATTAAAATTCCTTCCCATTGATAATTACTTTACTTGTCCTGCAATTATATTCCATGCAGCATCGAGAGCGTCGTGCAGCTTATTAACGTCTCTTCCGCCAGCCTGAGCCATATCAGGTCTCCCGCCGCCGTTGCCGCCAGTTATCTTAGCTACCTCTTTAACAATATTGCCACAATGAATACCAGCCTTGGTGGCGTCTTTTGTTGCCATGGCAAGAATGTTGATTTTGTCTTCTGATGCAATATTGGCAAGTACGACTACGCCACCAACTTTGTCACGCATTTTGTCACCGAGTGAACGAAGTGCATCTATATCATCGACATTAACTGCTTGCACTAAAGCATTTACACCCTTAAAGTTCTTAACTTTACTTTCAATTTCATCAAGTTGAGATGAAGCAATCCTGTCAGCCAATTCATTTGCTTTCTGTTCAGCATTCTTAAGTTCGGCCTGCAGGCTTTCGATTCTACCAAGAATATCATTAGTACGACATTTCAGACCCTGGGCTACATTCCTTACTAAAGTTTCCGTTTCATTAACAAACGCCAGTGCGCCGTGACCTGTTACTGCTTCAATTCTACGTACGCCAGCACCGCTGCTGGATTCTGATATAATTTTGAACATGCCGATGAGAGCAGTATTTTTAACATGAACGCCGCCGCAAAGTTCCATGCTGAAGCCGGGAACGTTTACAACACGGACAACATCGCCATATTTCTCACCAAACAGCGCCATCGCTCCCATTGCCTTGGCCTTACTTATTTCTGTTTCTGTTATGTCAACATCAAGTGAATCTAAAATGCGTTCATTTACGATGGACTCAACCTTTTTCAATTCCTCTTCGGTTACTTGCGAAAAGTGCGAAAAATCGAAACGCAAACGGTCTGGGCCGACATAACTACCAGCCTGATTAACATGGGTTCCCAATACTTCTTTTAATGCCGCATGCATCAAATGTGTCGCAGTATGATTTCTTGCAATATCGTTTTTACGTTGACGATTAACATCGGTAATAACTTGTTCACCTGAATTAATAACGCCTTCAGTTACATGACCAATAAGGATAGTAGAGCCATTTGGCAATTTTTTAGTATTAGTTACTTCCACAACACCAGACGGTGCGACCAAGCGACCTGTGTCACCTAATTGACCGCCACCCTCCGCGTGGAAAGGAGTTACATCCAGAATCACGGCAACGCATTCGCCATCCGTTACTGTTTGCACTGGCTGTGGATTTTGTTGTTCGTATAGCAAAACAACTTTGCCTTCTTTGGCGTCTTCGTTAACTAATAATTTTTCTGCTTCAAACGCTGTTGTATTGTAGACAACAGGCAGACATTCTTTATCAGCGCGTGCACAACGAGCCCTTTCTTTCTGTTCCATCATTGCTTTATCAAAACCATCTTTATCCATGGCCATGGAATTTTCTTCCAAAATTTCAGCCGTTAATTCCCATGGAAAACCAAAAGTGTCGTACAACTTAAAAGCGGAAGCACCACTAAGCACTTTTTCACCGGCTTCACGTAAAGACGCAATTTCTTCGTTCAATATTTCAGTACCTTGTTGTAAGGTCTGCATAAAACGAGTTTCTTCCATTTCAACGACTTTCTTAATATAATCGCGTTTTTCAGCCATTTCAGGGTATACGCCTTCAAATATCTTAATCACAATGTCCACTGCATCTGCAAGAAATAGTGAATTTATGCCAATAAGGCGCCCATGTCTTACTGCTCTGCGCAAAATTCTTCTTAAAACATAACCTTTACCCTCATTGGAAGGTAAAACGCCATCGCTTATCATGACAGAAAGACTACGGGCATGATCGGCAATAACTTTTAAAGAGATGTCAGTTTTCGAGTCAACACCGAATTTTTTATTTGCTACAGAAGCAGCATATTCAATTATAGGGAATATCAAATCAGTTTCGAAGTTAGATTTCTTTTGTTGCAAGACAGATGCAAGTCGTTCCAGACCAGCGCCGGTATCGATATTTTTATTCTTTAACGGCGTATAGGTTCCATCATCATTTTGATTATATTGCGTAAATACAAGATTCCAGATTTCCAGATAGCGGTCGCAATCACAACCCACTGCACAATCAGGCTTACCGCAGCCTCTCTCTTCACCAAGATCCACATGTATCTCGGAACAAGGTCCACATGGTCCAGAGCCAATCTCCCAGAAGTTCTCTTCCAAGCGAATAATGCGTTCAGCTGGTACGCCAACAACATTGTGCCAGATATCAAAAGCTTCATCATCATCAGTATATATAGTAATCCATAACTTATCAGCAGGTATTTCCAGCACTTCTGTCAGAAATTCCCAGCTCCATGGTATAACTTCCTTTTTGAAATAATCACCAAAAGAAAAGTTGCCTAACATTTCAAAAAAAGTATGATGTCTCGCAGTCCGGCCAACATTTTCAATATCACCCGTACGTACACATTTCTGGCAAGTCGTAATTCTTGGACTTGGCGGTTTCATTTTTCCTGTAAAAAAAGGTTTGAACGGCGCCATACCAGCACCAATCAACAACAAAGTAGGATCATCTTGTGGAATCAAAGAGGCACTCGGTTGTATCAAATGTCCTCGTTCTGCAAAGAAATTCAGAAAAGCCTCACGTATTTCATTACCAGTCATATTTTTCATTATTATTTATCGCCCCTTGTTTCCATGTAAACACACGAAAAATTATACAAAATTTGCTCTATTATGTCAATTCAGCTTGATTTTAAGCTGTTTAAGATTGTGCCGCCACCGATACAATAATCATTTTCATAAAAAACTGCTGCCTGCCCCGGAGCAATACCGCGCAGTGGCAATTCTAAGGTAACTTTTACCTGCCCTTCAACAATATCCGGTTCAATAAAAGCATCAACAGGTTTGGCATTATAGCGGATTTTAACTTTAACAGCCCTTTTTGCTTTCAAAGGAAGGCCGTCACTGAATACTGCTTCAGTAACAATCATGCCATCACGCAGAGATTCTTCTGCGTCAGCAAGTATTACTACATTTTTCCCTGCATCAATTTCGCTAACATACAAAGGTGTGGCAGCGGCAATGCCGAGGCCTTTACGCTGTCCAATGGTATAATGGGAAATACCGTGATGTTTACCCAATATCTGCCCCTTAGTATTTATAATATCACCACTTTTTTCATGGAAAAAAGAGTTAAGAAAACGATGATAGTCGTTATCAGGTATAAAACAGATGTCTTGGCTGTCTTTCTTATTGAATACGGGCAGTTTAAACTCTTTCGCCAGTTCCCTGACTTGCACTTTATCATAGTCTCCTAAAGGAAACATTACATGATTAAGTTGTTCTTGATTCAAGTTATAAAGAACATAACTTTGATCTTTAGCAATAATTTTTGCCATAGCCACATGTTTAAAACCTTCAGCATCTTCAATAATACGGGCATAATGTCCTGTAGCTAAATAATCAGCGCCAAGCTCTCTGGCCTTATCATACAAGGCTCCGAACTTAACCTTTTTATTACAAAAAACACAAGGATTTGGTGTCCTGCCGGCTTTATACTCGTTTAAAAAGTACTGTACAACGCTTTGTCTGAAAAAATCAGTGAAATCTATGATATGGTGCTCTATACCCAGTACTTCTGCAACAGTGGCGGCATCTTTTTCGGTTGCTGCCAGCTGCTCAATTGGCACATTGGCCTGCTTATCAACCCAAAGCCTCATCGTAATTCCTATTACTTTGTATCCTTTTTGCAATAGCAAAGCGGCGGCAACAGAACTGTCCACGCCACCGCTCATCGCTATTGCCACTGTCTTATTGTTTAGCATGCTTTTCGCTCCTGCAAAGATCCTCCAAGGTAATGCCATCAAGCACTTTACTTATACTATCGGCAACTTTAGCCCAAATATTCTGTGTAACGCAGTCATCACATTTCTCGCAATAATGTTTATCATTTTTGTCTACGCTTAGCAAACAATCGACAGGAACAATCGGTCCTTCCATAACGCGTATTATGTCACCAACCGTAATGTCCTTTGGATCTCTTGTCAAATAGTAGCCACCCTGAGCGCCTCTGGTACTTTTAACCAGCCCTGCTTTTCTGAGTTGACCCATCAATTGTTCGAGATAATGTTCGGAAATTTGTTGCCTTTCCGCTACATTTTTTATCGAGATTGGTACTTTATCAGCAGAATTCATAGCTAAATCATACATAGCTGTAACGCCATATCTGCCTTTGGTCGAAAGCTTCATCATATATAATTCCCACCTATTCAAAGCAATTTCTACTAATTTACTAAAGAATAACAATTGTAAAATAATATGTCAATTAGCTTTTTAAAATTGTTACTTATCTTTTTTAAATAGGTTATTCTCTTCTCCTATTGGTTTCGGTTCATAGTACTTCACTCCTGCCAGTGCGTCAGGAAGATATTGTTGTTGAACAAACCCGCCGGGATAATCATGAGGATAAAGATAGCCAATCCCATTACCTAGTTTTGCAGCACCAGGATAATGAGCATCCCGCAAATGTTTTGGCACTTGTCCGCAATTTTGGGTACGAACATCCTCAATTGCTTTGGCAATCCCCATGTAGCAGCTGTTACTCTTAGGTGCATTGGCAATGTAACACACTGCTTGTGACAAAGGTATCTGAGCTTCCGGCAAGCCAACAAAATGTGCTGCCTGCGCTGCTGCATTAGCAATAATTAAAGCTTTTGGATCGGCATTGCCGACATCTTCAGAAGCGCAAATCAAAATTCTTCGAGCAATAAACCTGACATCTTCTCCGCTTTCAATCAATCTGGCCAGATAATGTAAAGCAGCGTCAGCATCAGAGCCACGCATGCTTTTAATAAAAGCAGAAATAATGTCATAATGATAATCGCCATTTTTATCATACTGCAGTACGACATTGCCAAGCACAAGCCTGAGAACATTTACATCCAGTTCTTTCTTATCTTCAGCCAGCATTGCTATTGCCTGTTCCAACACATTCAATGCTCGCCTGGCATCTCCATTGGCAAAATTAGCAACAACATCTATTGCTTCATCGGTAATTTTAATACCAGTTTCGCCATAACCATTAGTTTTATCCGCTAATGTTCGTTTGATTATTTGTTTGATATCCTCTTCAGTCAACTGTTCTAAACGAATTACCTTCATCCTTGATAAAAGAGGTGAATTGATTTCAAAGAAAGGGTTTTCTGTCGTAGCTCCAATTAATACAATCGTACCATTTTCTACGCAAGGCAAAAGTACATCTTGTTGTGCTTTATTAAAACGATGTATTTCATCTATAAAAATAATCGTACGGCCAATTCCGGTTCTTTGACGTTCTATAGCACTGGCTAACAGCTTACGCAGTTCAGGGACACCGGACGAAACAGCATTAATTGATTCAAATATGCTTCCTGTTAATTCAGCAATAACTTTGGCAAGTGTTGTTTTTCCTGTCCCGGGCGGTCCATAAAAGATTATAGATGGTATGGAATCATTTTCGATCATACGCCGCAAAAAGCTGTTTTTTCCTATAACCTTTTCTTGTCCAACGAAGTCAACCAGATTTTTTGGTCTCATTTTATCAGCTAATGGCTTCGGCGCCATACTAGTAAATAAGCTATCCATCATCACTATAACCTCCTGACTGCTTTAATTATAAAAAAGGCACCAGCCAACAGCCAGCGCCTAAAAAATCATTCTTTGTTCAATATGTCACGAACTATCAACGAACCAATCAAAAGTCCTGCTGTAGCTGGCACAAACACAAGGCTTCCTGGTATATCTGCTTTTATTATTTTTTGCGGTTCTTCGACCGAAAATACTACCTTAACGCCACTAACTATACCAGCTTGTCGCAACTTAGTTCGAACCGCTCTGGCTAAAGGACACGTATGAGTTTTGCATATATCGGCAACCTTAAGCATTTGGGGATCTAGTTTGTTCCCTGTACCCATCGCAGAGATTATTGGAATATGGTTGCTTGCTGCGGAAACAATCAAATCTACTTTGGAATCAACGCTGTCAATAGCATCAGCTATATAAGAATATTTCCGCCCAAAAACAGCATCAAATTCTCCAGGATTATAGAATTTATTATAAATTTCAATGTTGCATTCAGGATTTATATCCAGTAACCGGTCACGCAAAACAATTGTTTTGCTCATCCCCATAGTAGATTGTAAGGCAGGAAGTTGACGATTTATATTACTTGACGCAATAAAATCAGAATCTACCAGTAATAAATTGCCTATGCCACTTCTAGCTAAAGACTCAGCAACATATGAACCAACTCCACCCAACCCTACAACAGCTACTGCTGCAGATTGAAGCTTTTTTATCGCATCTTTACCGATGACTATTTCAACACGGCTTAAATCCATTTTCTACCCCTAAAAAATTGCCCCACAATGCCGTCTTTTTCCAAGTTTTGAACCTGCATGTGCAGGTGGGTGCCCTCCCGACCACTTCTGATGTCCACTCAAGGAGGCTTATCATCAGTGGCAGGCGCTCTAGGCTCCCAATGTAAAAGTGTTGGCTCAAAACATGGATTTTTAACGCGCACCGCAGGGGTGTGATCTAGCTTAATATTATATTAACAGAAAATGATAATATTATCAAATTTATGCTTTATATTAATTCTCTTTTTTAACTACGGTTGATCTGATATGCAACTCTCTAAGTTGTTTTTCTTCAACATCATTAGGAGCCTGAGACATCAAGCAGCTTGCGCTTTGTGTTTTTGGGAAAGCAATAACATCGCGAATTGAAGGACGTTTTGCCATTATCATAATTAATCTGTCCAAACCAAAAGCTAAGCCGCCATGCGGTGGTGCACCAAATTCAAAAGCATCCATAAGGAATCCGAATTTTTCTCTCGCCTGCTCATCAGTAAGACCAATAGCTGCGAAAACTTCTTTTTGGACGTCTCTGCGATGAATACGTATACTGCCGCCACCAATTTCAGTACCATTAAGTACCATATCATAAGCTTTAGCATAAACGCGACCAGGATCAGACTCCAAATATTGCAAATCTTCATCACGAGGAGATGTAAACGGATGGTGCATGGCAACAAAACGTTTTTCCTCATCATCATATTCAAACATTGGGAAATCAACAACCCAGGCAAAAGCCAATTTGTCTTCATCAATAAG
>CAYTOV010000001.1:48232-62443 GCA_964439485.1 uncultured Acidaminococcales bacterium
TGCCCAGCATCCTCAAGAACAGCGTTGAATACTTTGAAATCAGAGCCTTTGACAGCCTCAGACATATCAACTAGTTCCATATCAAAACGCAAATCAGGTTTATCTGAGCCATAACGATCCATAGCTTCATCCCAGGTCAAACGTTTGAATGGCACTTCAAGATCCCTATCCAAAGCACCCTTGAAAATGTATGAAATTAAGCCTTCCATCATTTCCATGACATCTTCTGATTCGACAAAAGACATTTCCATATCAAGCTGGGTAAACTCAGGTTGACGGTCAGCACGTAAGTCTTCATCGCGGAAGCAACGAGCAATCTGGAAATAACGTTCCATACCGGAAACCATTAAAAGTTGTTTGAAAATCTGTGGTGATTGCGGCAAAGCATAGAACTTACCAGGATTAACTCTGCTCGGCACCAGATAATCACGTGCTCCTTCCGGAGTACTCTTAGTTAACATCGGAGTTTCAATTTCTATAAATGAGCGGTTATCAAGAAAGTCGCGCATCAATTTAGTAACTTTATGGCGTAAAATTAAATTTTTCTGCATTTCCGGGCGGCGTAAATCAAGATAGCGGTAACGTAATCTAACGTTTTCATCAACATCCACACCATCCTGAATGTAAAATGGAGGTGTTTTAGCGCTATTCAATATTTCTAAAGAAGAAGCCTCGATTTCGATTTCACCAGTAGGTATATTATGATTAATTGTCTCCTCAGTTCTTAAACGTACACAGCCTGTAATGCTAACAACAAATTCATTACGAACATCTTCGGCAACTTTAAAGGAATCACCGGCTGTTTCTGTATCAATAACAATCTGGACGATGCCTGAACGATCACGCAAATCAATAAAAATCAAACCACCATGATCGCGGCGTTTTGCAACCCAACCACTTAAATTTACCTGCTGGCCAGCTTCTGCTGCCGTTAACAATCCGCAATGATGACTGCGCTTAAAACATTTACTCATTTTCTCGCACCTCTGTTTTACATAAAATTGACTTAATACAATCCATTTTAACTTCAGTCTGTTCACTGGTTTTCATATCACGCAAAACAACAAAACCTCGTGATACTTCATCTTCACCAAAAATCAAGACCTTTTCAGCCTGCAGACGATTAGCCTGTTTCATCTGCGCTTTCATGCTTCTGCCTAAACTATCAATTTCTGCCTTAAAACCAGCTTCCCTTAATTCTGTAACGGTTTTGAAGGCCAGGGCAGCATATTGTGCCGCAGGCGATACTATAAACACATCGACAGAATTCTCCTGTGTCGCAAGAAGTTCTTGTTTTTCCAGCGCCAGTAAAACCCTTTCCATACCAATAGCAAAACCAATGCCAGGAGTTTCAGGCCCACCCACTTCGCTTACAAGGCCGTCATAACGCCCACCACCACCAACTGCGCTTTGTGCTCCAAGTGGCGAATATTGAATTTCAAAAGCCGTCTTAGTGTAATAATCAAGTCCACGAACCAAATTGGGATCTATTTCAAATTCCAGGTTTACTGTTTGCAACAAATCCTGCAATTGGCTAAAGTGTTCTTTACATTCATCACAGAGACACTCCGTTAATGATGGAGCACCTTGGGCTAGTTCCTTGCATTTCTCATTCTTACAATCCAAAATACGCAAAGGATTGCGATCATAACGTGATCTGCAGTCCTCACATAATTCACCAAGTTTAGGTGCAAAGAATGCCTGGAGTTTTTCTCTATGAATAGGTCGGCATTTTGGACATCCTACAGAGTTTATCAGTAACCTTAAATCCTTAAGTCCCAGTTCTCTTAAAATCTGCACAGCAAGCATAATTACTTCAGCGTCAATTAAAGCATTGCTAGTGCCCAACGCTTCGACACCAAACTGATGGAATTGACGCAATCTGCCAGCCTGTGGTCTATCATAACGAAACATTGGTCCCATATAGAATAATTTTGTTGGTCCTGGTTCCGCATATAATTTGTTTTCAACATAAGCTCTGACAACTGAAGCAGTATTTTCAGGACGTAATGTAATACTTCTGTTACCACGATCATTAAAAGTATACATCTCTTTTTCTACTACATCCGTCGTATCACCGATACCGCGCAAAAATAGTTCTGTGTGTTCAAAAATTGGCGTGCGGATTTCTTGATAACCATATAGGTCACTAATGCATCGCATAACTTTTTCTACATGACGCCAAGCACCAACGCTTGCCGGCAAAATATCTTTTGTTCCCCTTGGGGCCGATGTCAGCAATTTTATTCCTCCTGTTCATATCTTAAAGCAATTGTTTCAGCTCTTTTTGCAAATAATTGTTTTGCATTTGTTTTATAATCATAAAAGTTTTTTGGCATATGGAACTTATATAAATGATGTCCATCCGAAGCAGGAACTTTTGTTGCGGATGAGGGGCCAATACCTATTACCGTATACTGTTCTTCCATCATTTGCATATTATATATGCATTCCGTTCCTTGCTTAGCATAACCAATATTAGCGAGATTGCCAAGCATATAGTGCTGGCGGTATAAATAATACGGACTCATCCCCAGTTTTTCAGCAACTAACGAGGCATAATCAAAAACCTGGGAAGCTTCTACAGCAGAAATAAATTCAAAATCGTTACATATTTGAAAAAGAGGTGACGTTTTTTTCAAAGCAAGAGTATGAACTGTAAGGTTTTCAGGGTAAAAGTCAAGCATCTTATCCAAAGAATACTTTATATCAATTATCCTTTCTTGTGGCAACCCAACAATCAAGTCCATGTTCACAACTGGAATGTTGCATTTGCGGATAGCCGTAAATGCCTCATAAATTTGCTTAACTGTGTGCTGTCTGCCAATAGTCACCAATGTTCTGTCATGCATCGTTTGTGGATTTATGCTGATTCTGTTAACGCCGGCTTCTTCCATTGCACGCAGCTTCTCCGCATTCAGGCAATCTGGCCTTCCCGCTTCCACAGTAAATTCATCTATCAAATCAATAGAAAAATTATTACTGACGATATTCATTAGTTTTTGAAAAAAAGCATCCTTTAAGCTGGTCGGCGTACCACCGCCAATGTAAAGCGATTTAATACGTAAACCATACATACTTATTAATTGTACCACAGCCCGTATATCATCTTCAACGCTGTTACAAAAGTTTTGCTGGAATTCATCATCAGCTGGCATGATTCCTGCTGGGAAAGAGCAATATAAGCAACGCGAAGGACAATAAGGGACACCTATGTACACAGCAATATCTCTGACATTTTTGGTTAAAATAGAATTTTGCTTTTTTGCAATATCCGAGATAAGCTTTGCATTGCTGCTAGCTAACAAATATTTTTCTACCAACACCTTCTCCGGATCTTCGCCTGAAAATAAGATTTTATTGGCTAGTTTTCCCGGTCTGACTCCTGTCAAAACTCCCCAAGAAGGTTCTGATACTTCAAAAGCTTGCTTAAGCACTGAAAGCATTGCAATTTTTGCACAACGAGCCCATTCTCCACGTTCTGCCTTTGTTTCTAATTCACAGACTGCAGAAAAACTGATGCCATTCAAAGCTCTGAAATCAGCGCCACAAATCGAAAAAGCTTTATCTGAAGGCTCTGCCGTCAAATAAAGCTCACCGACAATATTATTTTCCTGTCCATTAACAGCTATAAACCCCAGAAGCATTAACAGATCTGACAGCGGCTTGTCCAGGTTAAAAGGTAAATTCCTTGTTTTTAACAATATTTTTTTTAAATTATTCACTTATTTACTGTACCTTCTTGTTTTCACTGTTATGCCAAAGATGCTTATAAAGCACTTTGCAGACCGCCGCCACCGGAACGGCAAAGAGCAAACCCAAAATTCCAAATAATTTGGCTCCAATCAAGAGGCTTAAAATTAAAAGAACTGGGTGCAGTTGGATTGATTTCCCCATAATTTTAGGCATTAAATAGTGGGCATCCATTTGATAAAAGGCAAAGTAAAATATTGCTATTTTCAAAGCTGAAACAGGAGAATCTGCATATGCGAGAAACGTTGCCGGTACAGCAACCACAATTGGCCCAACTACAGGTACAAATTCAGCTATCAGCGCCAAAAAGCCTAAAATAAGAGGATAATCAATGCCAAGCAGATAAACACCGGCAGTAATGCAAACGCCAACTAACAATGACAATTTGAACATACCCCGGACATAAGCGCTAAGAACATCGCCGAGCTCATCTAATATAGCTGCTATCCGTGGCTGCGCCTCATAAGAAAAAATATCAATGACTAATTTTCTTAGTTCACGCCAGTCCTTTAAAAAATAAAAAGCAAGAAATGGAACTACTATGAGCCCAACAAGCAAAACCGCCATCTCAAAAGTAGATTTTACCAATGATTTCATCATTTCTAAAATATAACTCATCGCCCAAGCCAATAAGCTGTCAATTAGTGATAATAAGTTGGACGGCAGCTCTGACCTTGTTTTTTGGTCCAAGCCAAGCCAGTCCAAATTGGAGGAATCAACTTTTTGCATATAGTCCGGCAATTCTTTTAAGAATAGATTAACCTCGCCAAAAAGAGGCAAAATAATTAATTTGGCAATTAAGTAAAAGAACCCAGACATAGCAACAAAGGCTAGGAAAATTGCCATAGCTTGCGGAAGTCGCTTTTTCCCTGGTCCTACAGGTATCTTCTCGAATACTTTAGCAACTGGGTGCAAAACAAAAGCTAATGCAACCGCGAGCATTATCGGGAAAAGAAATGCTGCAATATGGTAGAAAACAAAAAAAGCAGCAAATGCAAACGCAAGTTTGAACACAATATTGTTTTTATAACTATTAATTAGTTCGTTCATTATAATTATTGCAGAAACGGATTTCTGCGTCTCTCCCAACCTATAGTTGTTGCCGGTCCATGTCCAGGCAACAGTTTCATTTCATCAGGCAATACCATAATTTTCGTTTTTATAGAATGCAATATTTGCGAATAAGAACCTCCTGGTAAATCTGTTCTACCGATTGATTCAGAAAAAATAGTATCACCACAGAAAACAGTATCACCGCAAAGCAAGCAAATCCCGCCTTTGGTATGGCCTGGAGTAGCTACAACCTGAAATTTTAGCCCGGCAGCTGTTATTGTTTCACCATCAATCAAAAATTCATCTGCTGCCTTGAATTCCCTACCGGCTCCCATATAAACCGACAGATTGCTGCTAGCCTTGGTAAGCATGTCAGCATCGGCTTCGGAAATATATACTTTGGCTCCTGTAACTTCTCTTACCTCGTCAACCGCCATTATATGGTCGCTATGACCATGAGTTAAAAATATCGCCTCAATCGTTATCCCTTTTTGCTTGATTTTTTCAAGAATCTGATCCGCATCGCCGCCTGGATCAATTACAACACCTTTTTTTTGCTCTTCATTTATGACCACATAGCAGTTTGTACCTATTACTCCTACTTCCATTGCAATAATTTTCATCAAAGTCCTCCATTACTAAAATATCTTTTTGCTATCCAACATAATAGTTACCGGGCCATCATTATACAGCATTACAGACATATGCGCCTGAAATTGCCCAGTTTCAGTTTTAAAACCATCTTCCTTTGCCAGTTCGACAAAGTTTTCATAATACATTCTTGCTGTTTCTGGTGAAGCAGCGTTTTCGAAAGAAGGCCTCCGCCCTTTACGACAGTCAGCATACAAAGTAAACTGGGAAACAACAAGCAACTGTCCCTGTATATCCCGTATAGATAAATTCATTTTGCCTTGCTTATCTTCAAATATACGTAAATTAGTAATTTTTTCGTACAAATATCTTAAATCTTCATCAGAATCGTGTTTCTCTACGCCCAGGAGAATAAGCAATCCTTCATTTATTTTGCCAACAATCTCAACATCCACCTTGACCTCAGCTTGAGTAACACGCTGTATTAATGCTCGCAAATACTTAACCCCCTATTGAAGTTGATATAATACGCTCAACATTATATATACCTTTAACGGATTTAATTTTGGCAATAATATATTCAAGCTGTTCGGCATTACGAATATCAACACCCATACTTATATAAGCGGTTTTACGTTTATCAACATGCACATTAAGCGAATTGATGTTGAGCTTCGATTCTGAAGCAACCATCATTATATTAGCCAGTATACCAGGCTGATCGACTGCAGAAATTTGAAGTGAAACGCGATAGACAGAGTCGGTAGCAATATCCCATGCTACTTCAATCATTCTGTTGGCTTCATCATTATTAGACAGTACATTTGGGCAATCTGCTCTGTGCACAGAAATGCCTCTGCCTCTTGTAATATAACCGATAATCTGGTCGCCGGGAATAGGATTACAGCACTTAGCCAACTTAACCAAAATACCATCTTCGCCTTTGACCAAAATGCCATGGCTGTTCTGAGCTTTAGAAGTACGCGGTTTCATATTGGCCAATAGCTGTGAAAGATCTTTGGTCGTACTTTGTTTTTGCTCTTTTTTATACAAGTCTACTAATTTGGCAATAACCGTATTTAGAGCAACGCCACCATAACCAAGGGCAGCAAGTAAATTGTCATCGACATCTATATGTAGCTTCGATGCTACATCCCTCAGGTTGTCTATTTTTATCAAAATTTTAGGATCATAGCCAAGGCGCTTACATTCTTTTTCAAGCATTTCGCGGCCTTTGCTGATGTTTTCCTCACGACGCTCTTTTTTGAACCATTGTTTGATTTTATTTCGGCTTTCCGAAGAACCAACAATGTTAAGCCAGTCACGACTTGGACCATTGGCTTGCTTGGACGTTATAACTTCAACAATGTCACCATTATTTAACTTATACTCCAATGGAACTATTCTGCCGTTGACTTTTGCGCCAACGCAACGATTGCCAACATCGGTATGAATTCTATAAGCAAAATCTATCGGAACAGATCCTACCGGCAAATCAATTACGTCGCCACGTGGAGTAAAAACAAAGACTTCATCAGCAAAAACATCCATCTTGACAGTATTAACAAATTCATGAGGATCTCTCATGTCCTGGTGCCATTCCAAAAGCTGCCGCAACCAGGAAAGCTTTGCATCATAAGTTTTATCGCCGGATTTTTGCGAATTACCGGCTTCTTTATAACGCCAATGCGCAGCAATACCAAACTCTGAAATACGATGCATTTCAAAAGTGCGTATCTGTATTTCTAATGGCTGACCACTTTTTGATAGCACTGTAGTGTGCAGAGACTGATACATATTAGATTTAGGCACAGCAACATAGTCTTTAAAACGTCCAGGTATCGGGCGCCAAAGGCTATGAACTACGCCTAACGCACCATAGCAATCTTTTACTGTATCAACTAAAACACGAACAGCTAATAAGTCGAAAATTTCACTTATATCCTTATGATCACGCAACATCTTTTTATGAATACTATAAAAATTCTTTGGTCTTCCTTGTATTTCACAATGAATATTTACAGCATCAAGATGTTCCTTTATTTCACCTATTGCATCTTGTATCATAGCCTCGCGTTCCTGCCGCTTAGCTTGAACCTGCTCAACCAAATCATAATAACAGTCTGGCTCCATATATCGAAACGACAAGTCTTCAAGTTCCCATTTAATTGCATAAATACCTAACCTATGGGCTAAAGGAGCATAAATTTCCAGTGTCTCGCGAGAAATTGATTGTTGCTTATGCGCCGGCATATATTTCATTGTTCTCATATTATGAAGTCTATCAGCAAGCTTAATTAATACAACACGAATATCTTTGGCCATAGCAAGGAACATTTTACGATAGTTCTCTACCTGTTGTTCTTCTTTGGAAATATATTCTATCTTGCTTAATTTTGTTACACCGTCAACAAGGTCTGCAACCTTTTGTCCAAACAGTTCCACAACTTTCTCAAGTTTGATATCTGTATCTTCAATAACATCATGCAAAAAGGCCGCAGCCAGAGTTAATTCATCCAGCTGTAGCTTTGCAAGAATCATTGCAACACCTAACGGGTGTATTATATACGGTTCACCTGAAGCTCTTCGTTGCTTCATATGTGCTTCCGCTGCCAATTCATAAGCATTGCGCACAAACGCAACCTGCTCCGGCGACAAATATTTTGCTATACTATCAAAAAAATCTTCTACGCTATAAACAGGGTCAACTTCAGGCATCATAAACCTCCACTATTATCCTTCACTCCCAGATATCGGCTATTTGCGCTGCAGTAACCCTCATGTTCTGCTGGCAGATTGCAAGCCTGTTGTGATACTCCTCTTGCAAGATACAAAAGGTTTTTGAATTACTTAATTCATTCTTCCTGTTTGATTTGAGACTTATCTGCCCATGAGCTACGTTAATAAATCCCAACTCTTCAAAAATCTTCAGGCTGTCATCTGATATTACACAATCAATTCCAACGTTCTTTGTTATAAGGTCTTTAACATTCGCAACACTTTGTTTTTTTAACAATTCAGTAAGATATTTATACTCTGTTATTAAAGTTTGTCTAATTGGATATTTAATAATAGCCGAATTTGACCAACCACTATAATCATTTTGATTAAATAGCAGGAACAAGAAACCATCATACCAGGCTGGCAAAGGAAAACTTTCCTTAGTGAAGATGTTCATATCCGGCAGATCATAGAAAATGACTATCTCCGTATCCTTTGTACATAATTCATTTTCATATGTTACAATCTCACAATTATCTGTAACTGATTCAGGCAAAGTTTGTCTACCTTTATTTACATATACTACTGTTTTTTTTGACTTTTGTAAAATATTTTTTAAAAGAGTTTCTTTAGTATCAAAATAATTGCGATAATCAATTATTTTACGCTTCAAATCTATGGCAAATAACTGTAAATCAATGCTATCCATACCATTCCAAGTATTGATTTTAGGGGAAAACGCCAAGGTAGCCACTGAATGATTATAAATACTAGTGATTCTTTGCGCTTGATTCCACATTATTCCCTTATAAGATTCATTGCCGAAATCAACTATAAGGCGTAAATGATTTTTTTCTGCTCCCATGATAGCAGGGCTTCTTAATTTAGCTTCTTTGAATGCAAAAACAGGTAAAGGATTGCTGGCCCCGTAGGGTTCTAACATTGAAAGCTCCTTCACCAGTTTTAGTGTCAAGGAACATCCTGGTGGAACAACAACATCTGCTGCTATTTTAGGTTCAAAATCTTCAGGACTTAGCCTCTGGGATACTTCATGCACAAAGTGTTCTCTAAAGGAATTTATATTAGTTGTACTTAGAGTTAAGCCTGCAGCCTGCCGATGACCGCCAAATTGCAGTAAAAGATCGCTGCAATCAGCAAGAGTATCATAAAGATTTAAAGGCGGAATACTACGGCATGAACCTTTGGCAACTTCGCCATCAATACTAATTAAAATAGTTGGCAAATGGTACTTATCTACTAAACGCGAGGCGACTATACCGATTACACCTGCATGCCATCCTTCTTTCGCCAATACTATAGCTTGACTAATATCGTTCTGATCCTTTAACATCTCTTCTGCTTCTTTAAAAATTTGAGCACTGATTTCCTGTCGCTCTATATTTTCGTTATTCAATTTAATTGCTATCTCTGCAGCTTTATCCTGATCATCAGTTACTAAAAGCTCTACAGCTGACATAGCATGTTCCAGTCTGCCAGCAGCATTCATTCTTGGCGCCAACGCAAAACCAACTGTTTCAGCAGTAATTGTTTTATCGACACAGCCACAAATTTTCATAAGCTCACGTAAACCAAGACTGCTGGTTTCGCTCATTTTGGCCAGGCCCTTTTTCACGATTTCTCTATTCTCGCCGATTAACGGTACAATATCGGCAACTGTGCCCATAGCAACGAATTCCAACATTTCTGACCAAAGAGCAGCATCATTATGCTTTTCCTTGTAAAGTGCCTGGCAAAGCTTAAACGCCACGCCTACTCCTGCCAAATTTTTAAAAGGGTAACCACATCCGACCTGATGAGGGTTTATAACCGCATACGCCGCCGGTAATACTTCCGGCGGCGTATGGTGGTCTGTAATTATTATATCCATATCATTTGGCATTGATGCAACTTCTGCCACACCGCTTATCCCGCAATCAACCGTAATAATCAATCTCGTTCCACTATTATAAATGGCTTCGATAGCCTCCAGGTTTAACCCATACCCTTCGTTCTTGCGTATTGGTATATAAGCAGAGACACTTGCGCCAACGCTTTGCAAGAAAAGATACAGCAAGGAACTGGCGGTTATTCCATCAACATCATAATCACCGTAAACTGTAATTTTTTCCTTGTCCATTATAGCCTTCCAAATCCGTTCTACAGCAGGCTTCATATCTTTTAGAAGGAACGGGTCATGAAAAGGCTCTGCGCTGCCGTATAGGAAGGTTTTGATTGCCTCAATATCGCTGATACCTCTTTTTAGGAGAATATCAATCAGTAAAGGTGAAACACCTATTTGCTTTGATAAATTGTTGATTTCTTCTTCGCAATATTTATTTGTTAGTATAATTTTTTTATCCAGCATATTCTCTCCATCTAAGCTAAAGTTGGTTTATCGGTTTTTTCACTATTTTGAGTTTTATTTATTTCCTGAGTTGCTTCCAATCTTTGCTTCTGCGCATGCATAAGCATATCATTTTCTTCTTTTAATTTTGAATTTTTACCTTCCAATTCACCGATCTGATCCTTTAGCTTTTTGAGCTGAATATAGTTTTGGGTTTTCATTTTAAGCAGCCAAAACAATGTAATTATAATTCCTGATAGTACTGAAAGTAGTATAACCATGACCAAGCTGGTAGAAAATTTCCATGCCATAAAGTTAACATCCACAACCATAGCATTTTGTACTGCAAACAATGCAACAGCCACACTCACAATTAACATCAATACCAAATAAGCCATGTCATCACTCCGTTCATAAACTTGATAATTAAATATTCTCTTTTTTCACCGAAAACCCTCTATCTATCGCATAAAAAATAGGCCTGAATTAATCAGGCCTAATAAAATCGATGCTATACTTAATATTTTTCTTTAAATGTTTTCCACATTGGTCCAGCTAACAGTATAGATGTATAAACACCGCTTGAAAAACCAATAAACATTGCATAGGCGAAATTTCTTATTGTTTCACCACCGAAGATAATTATTGCGCCAACAGTGAACAAAACTGTGAAATTAGTATATAAAGTACGAGTCATGCACTGGTTGATACTATTATCAACCAATTCCGCAAGGCTTTCACTTGGACGATGGCCTTTGAGATTCTCACGAATGCGGTCAAAAATAACAATCGTACCGTTGATTGAAAAACCAACTACGGTAAGTAAGGCCGCGACGAAAGACGAATCAATCTCCCATTGGAAAAACGAGAACCAGCTTACTACCATCATGACATCAATCACCAAGGAAAAAACTGCTGCTACTGCAAACCTGACTTCAAAGCGCATTGTTATATACAATATCATCAGAATCCAGGAAACAATGATTGCAATTATTGCTTGTTTGACCAACTCACTACCTACAGTAGCTCCAACATTTTCAACACGGTTTACATTATATTCACCAATCTGCTTTTTTAAATCGGTTAAAGTATCTTGTCGTACATCATCCCCAATGATACCAGTACGAATCAAAACACTCTTGCTTGATGTGGAATCATCATTAGTTGCCAGTTGAATGATACTGCTGCCTAAATCATGCTTATCCAGAACATTACGGATATCTGAAACCGTTACAGCTTTATCAAAAGTAATATCGATAATGTTACCACCCTTAAAATCAATGCCTAGGTTAAAGCCTTTCATAATCATTGAGCCTACACCAATGGCAAGAATCGTAAGAGTAACTGAAATAAAGATTTTAAAATGCTTAGAGATTGAAAACATTATTTACGCACCTCCTTAGGAGCCGCGCAGCCGAAGAAGGCCGGATTTTTAATTAAATTGCTGCCTATTAAAAAGCGAAGCAGTTCTCTTGTGATAGTGATTGCTGAAAACATACTCAAAACAACACCAAGTGCAAGTGTAATTGCAAAACCTCTTATAGGTCCTGTACCTAGATAGAACAAAACGACGGCAGCCATTATAGTAGTTATATTAGAATCAAATATAGTGGTAAAAGCTTTGTTAAAACCAGCTTCCATTGCTGATCGTAAAGTTTTGCCTTTTCGTATTTCCTCTTTGAAGCGCTCGAAAATAAGTACGTTGGCATCTACGGCCATACCAATAGACAAAATAATACCTGCAATACCCGGTAAGGTCAGTGTTGCATTAAGATATTTCATAGCCAATAATACAAGCATAATATAAAGCAATAAAGCAATGTCCGCTACAAGTCCAGACATACGGTAGAACAACACCATGAAAACGAAAACACTTATTGTGCCAATGCCAAAAGCTTTAACGCTCATATCTTTCGAATCTTGTCCAAGAGTAGGACCTACGGTACGTGTTTCCATTACCTCAACCTTAACAGGTAAAGAACCGCTTCTTAGCAAAATAGCAAGGTGTTCTGCCTCTTCAACGTTCCTTGATCCTGAAATCTGAGCATTGCCCCCTGTAATAACTTCCTGCACAACAGGGCTTGTCAGAACATCACCATCAAGCAAAATTGAAATAGGTTTGCCGATATTCTGCGCTGTCAGCGCTGCAAACTTTTTGGCACCATCTTCGTTAAATTCCAAGCCAACGACCGCTTGATTATTTTGACCGACATGTGCTTTAGAATTTTTTAAATCTTTTCCTGTTAGAACTGTCTTTCCTGTAACGTCTCTAAATTCGAGAAGCGCTGTTCGACCAAGCATAGCAATCGCTTTATCAGGATCTTTAACACCTGGCAGCTCAACAATAATTCTGTCTTTACCTTGACGTTGAATCGTAGGTTCGGTCAATCCCAGTTCATTAACACGCCTTTCAATGATTTTAACAACTCTGTTAAGTGCATCATCGTCTACTTTGGCATCAGGAGTGTCGACTGCTTGCAAAACAACATGAGTACCGCCTTGCAAGTCAAGGCCTTGACGTATCGAAAAAGCCACCGGTTTAGCATAAAAAGCAAAACCAAGAATGATTGCAAAAGTCATAACCAAAAATTTGGTCATACTATCCCATCTCAAATTTGTCTCCTCCAATCAAATTGTTACGAGCACACAATCTACAACAAATATAATATACTTCAGCACGCATGATTCGATTATTGATATCATTACCAACCCATAGGTCCAGTAAGTAAATTAAAGTTGCACAGTGCTGCCTCGCTTTAATACCAGCAATTTCACCAAAAAAATCTTTGCGCAAAGAATAATACTTTGCGCAATTGTGATAATCTTAGTGTTATTTTGTTGCCATGTCTTGCTTAGTTTGATCTTGAAAACGAGTAACGGCTGCTAATTCAAAATCAATTTTGACGTTCTCAGCAACAGTTAAAGTTACTTTTGTTTTGCTTACTGCAGCAATAACGCCATGCATACCGCCAGCTGTTATTACTTTATCACCTTTTTTCAGTGAGTTGAGTAATAGTTCACGTTTTTTCTGATCCTTTTTCTGTGGCCTGTACAGCATAAAATAAAAAATCAAAGCCATACCCAAAAACGGCCAGTAGGTAAGAACAGCGGTTAAAAAATCGCTAGAAATTCCCTCCATAAAGTAGACACCTCCAATTAATATACGAACAATTTTTATATTCGGCGATATTACCGAAAATCCTGCTGTTTATAATTTGTAATTACTTAAAAATTTTTCTTTGAATTCAGGGAAAACATCATCCCTGATAGCATCTCTCATCTGCTGAGCAAAATTCAAAAGGAAATATAAGTTATGTATTGTTAAGAGTCTTAAAGCAAATATTTCCTTGGCATGGAATAGATGTCTGATATATGCTCTTGAATAATTGCGGCAGGTATAACAATTGCATCTTTCATCTATTGGTCTGAAATCTTCGGCGTAAGCAGCATTTCGGACAACCAATCTTCCTTCTGGAATCATCGCGGTACCATTTCGGGCAACACGAGTAGGATAAACACAGTCAAACATATCAACACCTAAGGCCACAGCCTCAACCATACAATCTGGTGTGCCCACACCCATAAGATATCTGGCTTTATTTTTAGGCAAATGGCAGGTAGTTTGACCTAAAACATCATACATCATTGATTTAGGCTCTCCCACACTGAGGCCTCCTATGCCATAACCAGCGAAATCCATTTCTGCCAAAGCATCATCGGCCAGCTGATCCACATTCAATATTTCCAAT
>CAYTOV010000002.1:0-11701 GCA_964439485.1 uncultured Acidaminococcales bacterium
GCGGGACTGCGCCGGAATTTCACCGGTCTTCCCTTTTAAGTGATGAACGCATTCACCACACCCGTTAGTTTTTCCAAGCTATTATATTCTACATAAAATTAATTTAACCTTCTATTTAATAAAAAATCTTTAAAAAAATAGTGCAACTGTCTAATAACAGTTGCACTATTTAAAAATTCATTATTACTCACCGATTTCAATTTCAATCCTTGCTAAAATGAAACAAAGATCAGAAAGGCGATTTAAACAAACTAAAGCATTTTCATTAACACTCTCTTTTTCGGCAACTCGTAAACAGGCGCGTTCTGCACGTCTGGTAACTGTGCGTGCCATATCCAATGCTGCGGCACCTGGTGTATCACCAGGAATAATAAACCGTGACAAAGGCTTTAAAAGAGAATCAAATTGATCAATAGTCTGTTCGAGTAATGCTACATGATCAGATTTAATATACGGTTCTGGCAAATTTATGCTAGCAATGTCAGCCATCAGAGACATCAAAAGTTGCTGTACTTTGTAAATGGTGCCTTTAACATCGTCTCTCTTCACCAAAGATCTTGCCAGACCTAAGGTAGAGTTGATTTCATCAATGGAACCATAAGCTTCCACACGCAAACTTTGTTTAGGAACCCTTTCGCCACTCAATAGGCCAGTAGTTCCCTTGTCTCCTGTTCGAGTATAAACACTTGCCTTCATTTTGCTGCCACCTTTCAAATTAATAATCAGTATATTTCTTCAGCTTTGAAGAAATTATTGATTTCACGAGCAGCGCTTTCTTCACTGTCACTGCCATGAACAATATTTTCGCCAATAGTAAGAGCAAAATCACCGCGAATTGAGCCAGGAACCGCATCCAACGGATTAGTAGCACCCATCATTCCTCTTACAGCTTTAATAGCGTTTTCGCCTGATACAACCATAGCTGCTACAGGGCCAGAAGTAATGAACTCAACTAATTCACCAAAGAATGGTTTTTCAGCATGCTCAGCATAATGAAATTTTGCTTGTTCTTCTGTAATTTTTACCAATTTCAGAGCAGATATTTTCAAACCTCTGCCTTCGAAACGTGAAATAACTTCACCAATAAGGTTTTTCTTAACTCCGTCTGGTTTTACAAGTACTAAAGTCTGTTGCATAATTAAATCTCTCCTCATAATAAATTAAATTTATACTGAATCGCAAATGCGCTTCTAGTCCTTAAGTAATTCTGCATATTTCTTAGCATCAATATTATTAATCATGGCAGTAATTAATTTTACTGCTCCTAAATAATCATCCATATGAATTATACTTTGATGGCTGTGGATATACCTTGTAGGAACACTGAAAGTCAAAGTCAGGACGCCAGCATCATGCAGGTGAATACGTCCACCATCAGTAGAACCACCTTCGGAAATGCTAATCTGAGTAGGTACGCCAATCTCTTTGGCTACCTCAAAGGCATAGTCACGTAAAGCAATATTGGGTAACATCCCTGCATCATAAATTGTAATTGCTATTCCCTTACCAATTTTAGCAGGCGCTATTTCATCACCTACACCAGGTGTACCGCCAGCAACGCAAGTATCTATGACAAAAGCAATATCTGGTTTAAGCATATTAACGCTAGTCTGTGCGCCACGCAGGCCAACCTCTTCCTGTACTGTAGCAACACCATAAACAGTGTTTGGGTGTTTATCAGCGGCAACCTGTTCCATAACATCAGCCATAATTGCACAGCCAATTCTGTTGTCCCAAGCCTTGCCAAGAAGTGTTTTCCCATCACCCATCACTGCAAAAGACGCGTATGGTGTAACAGCCGAACCTTCAGTTACGCCAAGCGTTCTGGCATGTGCTTCATCAGAAGCACCTATATCTATATACATATCTTTTTTCTGTACTACCTTATTGCGTTCCTCTTGAGTTAATATATGAGGAGGTTTACTGCCTATTACACCAACTAAATCACCCTTAGAACCATGGACTATAACACGCTGTCCAAGCATAACCTGTTCCCACCAGCCACCTAAACAAACAAAATTTAGAAAACCTTCTTTGGTTATATGTTTTACCATAAAGCCTATTTCATCCATATGGCTGGCTAACATGATTTTAGGTTCTTTTTTAGCGCCGGCTGCTGTGAAAACAACACTGCCCAACTTGTCGTATGATACCTCAGCTTTTTGATCTAAGCGTTCTATAAGCAAATCTTTAATTCTTCCTTCAAAGCCAGATACGCCACAAGTTTCTGAGTATCTTTTCAACCATTTCATTTTATCATCCATAACCGATTCTCCTTCAAAAGAAATGCTGTATATGAAACTCTCAAACAACTCACATTATATCATCTCAAAACATCATTGTCGAAGCTTTTAAAGAAAAAACAAGGCAAAGCTTCTGCTTTGCCTTGTTTGTAGTTGTTTAAATCTTGTCAATCCTACGAGCAAGTTCTTTTAGTTTTTCAATGCGGCTTTCAGTACTTGGATGCGTACTGAAAAGATTCATAAATGCTTTGTGACTGGCTGACAGCGGATTTATGATAAACATGTGGGCCGTAGACGCAGTAGCTTCTGGCATTATCCTTCTGTGTGCATAATCATCAATTTTGGCTAAAGCACTAGCTAAAGCCAATGGGTTACCAGACATTCTGCCACCCGATTCGTCAGCCATATATTCGCGTGATCTGGAAATGCCAAACTGTATCAAAGTTGCAGCAATCGGTGCAATAATAACAGTTACAAGCAAACCTGCAATACCACCATTTCCTTCTTCATCATCATTACTGCGGCCAAAGCCGCCAAACATAGCGCCCCACTGCACAATGTTGCCAATCGTAGAAATCAGACCTGCAATTGTTGCGACAATAGTGCTAATCAAAATATCACGATTCTTGACGTGACTAAGTTCATGAGCAAGAACGCCTTCCATCTCTTCTCTGGATAAAAGCTGCATAATGCCGCTTGTAACAGCAACAGATGCATGTTCTGGGTTTCTACCGGTAGCAAAAGCATTAGGTACCGGCTCATCAATTATATATACTTTCGGCATTGGCAGCTGAGCACGTCGTGCCAACCCAGCAACAATTTTAATCAACTCAGGCGCAGTATTAATGTCCACCTCTTCTGCCCTATACATTTTTAAAACCATGGTATCACTATACCAGTAGCTAAAAAAGTTCATTGCAATAGAAAAAGCCAGCATAACAAGCATGCCATTCGTACCGCCAACTGCTCCACCGACACTTACAAGAATCATTGTTAATAAAGTCAACAAAAATACTGTTTTTAAACTGTTCATATTTCCTCCTAAAGTATGTAGCTACAAGCTATTATGAACATTATATAAAAGGTTTGTCAGTCCTACAAGAGACAAAAAGTAAAGAATATGTGAAAAATCTACTTATTTAGTATTATTTTCAATTTTAGCCTTTACAGCTGCTAACATATTTTCACTATTCTCACGGACTTTTCGTTTTAGAATAGGATTAAGAAGGCCAGCAATCATCGGTATGCCAAACTCAAAATCAACAGAAAGTACAACTTCCACTCCATCATTTGAATCGGTAAGCCGCCATTCCCCTTCCATTTTCTTTAAGTCGCCTTCAGTTTGGTTATAGGTAATGCGTTTTTCGGCATCAAAAAAGTTATCCTTTTCAGTCCAGACAATGCGTCTGCCATCGACATTTGAAACCCAATGACTAAGAGTATAGTCTGCGCCTTTTTCTAAAATTTTGACACTTTCCAAGTCATTCATGAAACTTGGATATGCTTCCATATTTTTAACTATATTATAGATATCATCAATGTTCCCATTAATTACTGTTTTAGTTTCAACAAAAGGCATCTTTACTACACTCTCCCTTATAGTTCCTCAATAACAGCATTGGTTTGCTGTATGGCGTTACGAAAAGCAGTTAAAACTTGGTCGATAACTTCAATAGGCATTGTCAAAGACGGCTCCATACGAATTACTTTAGGATTGTTAAGAGTATAAGCAACTAAGATGTTGCTATCAATCATCAAGGACATCAGCATACCGCCAGCGCCTTCCTTAGTCAACTCAATGCCAAGCATCATACCACGTCCACGTACATCTTTGATTACCAGCGGATAATCTTTCTGTACCTCTTCCAAACCTTTTTTCAGGTACGCACCGGCTAAAGCACCACGATTCAGCAAATCTTCTTCTTCGATAACTTTCAACGTAGCTAAACCAGCTACGCATGCCATTTGGTTGCCTCCAAAAGTTGAAGTGTGCAAGAAAGGTGACTCAATTAATCCCGCCCATACTTCCGGTGTAGCTGTAAAAGAACCAATAGGCATTATGCCTCCACCAAGAGCCTTAGCTAAAGCCATAATATCAGGAGTGACGCCTTCGTGGTCGACACCAAACCATTTTCCCGTGCGGCCTATGCCTGTCTGAACTTCATCGGCTATCATCAGCACGCCATATTTATCACATAAAGCGCGAACGGCTGCCAGATAACCATCAGGAGGTACAATAATGCCTCCTTCGCCTTGAATAGGCTCAAGAATAAATGCTGCAGTTTCAGTATCAATAGCAGCTTCCAAAGCTTCAATATTGCCAAATTCCACATGCGTAAAATTTTGTAATAGCGGTTCGAAAGGTTTTCTGAATAAATCTCTGCCAGTAGCAGTCAAAGAACCATATGTCTTGCCATGAAATGCATTCTTAGCAGCTATGTATTTTTTTCTGCCGGTTGCCAGTCTTGCTATTTTCAGTGCCCCTTCAACAGCTTCCGTGCCACTGTTAACAAAGAAACTATACTGAAGGTTGCCGGGAGTAATCTCAGCCAAACGTTCAGCTAAATCAGCCATAGGACGATTAAACAGTATTTCTCCGCACATAGGGATAGAATCCAAAGCACCTTTGACGGCTTCTACTACTTTTGGATGCCGGTGTCCAAGGCAAAACATACCATAGCCGCCAAGACAGTCAATAAACTTCCTTCCATCGCTGTCGGTAATTATCCAGCCTTCAGCCTTTGTTTCTACACTTGCCAGGCCCATAAACCTGAATAAACGCGCTACTGCTGGATTAAGATATTTCTCATATTTTTCAATTGTTTCTTCTACATACATAATAATCACACCTCTGATATATAAATATAATCAATGTACAATGCTTGAAGCATTGACAAACTTGATGCCGCTATCTTTTAAAGCACTATAAACTTCTGACCAGGCTTTTGCAGTATTTGGCCTTGCATGACATATTACTACAGCAACACCGTTTTTATCAGCCATCTCAGCTGCAGCCCAGATGTTTTTCTTAATGTCATCAACATCTGAACTATTGTCCAGAAACTTTTGATTTCTGGCAGTTGCAACTCCAAGCTCTTCTGCTGCCTGATCTCCTATCGATTTAGAATAAGTGTTGCTATCAATGAAAAACAGTCCTTCTCCTTTTAGTACTTCGAGAACTGCTTTCATAGTACTCCGATTAGAAGTAGCTTTCGAACCTTGATGATTATTAACACCAGCAATACCTGGCAAGCTGTTAACAGCCTCTTTTGTATACGCCTGTACTTCGTCCTTTGTCATAGCAACCGTAACCATTTTTGATTCTGAAGCAGCTGAGGCATCCATCGGCTCCATCGGCAGGTGCAGCATAGCCTCTTTGCCATTATTTTGGATCACTTCCAGCGCAGCGCTGCTGTTAGCCTTAAATGGCAGTACTGCAAAACTCATTTTAATTGGTAATCCCGATAGTTTTTGCACTGGAGCAAGATCGTAACCACAGTCATCAACAATGACAGCTAGATTTCCGCTATATTTTTTCTCCTTGGTTGCATTATATATTGTCACCGTATCGGTAATACATGTTACCTCCTGAGTTCCCGCTTTTCCATAAATAGCAACTTCCAAAACAATTGCTTTGCTTCCAGCATAAGAAGTGTTTTTTCTGGTAATGACGAAAAGATTTTCAGCTTTAGCTTTCCCATTAATCCACGTAGCTGCGGCTTCTAAATCTTCTGATGACGGAACCCCTACTGCTAATTTGCGTTCAGTCCATAAAATACTCCCTTTTTTATCAGCACGTTCTTCCTTACGTTCTGTAACATCGTTATCAGTAATACGCCAAGATGTCTTAGAAGCAAAAATACTATCAAGCGCAGCATGAGCAGACTTTGATCTGCCGCGCAAATCCAAGTCGGTAGACTGCACTTTTTGTTTACCGTCCTCAATATTTTTTTTAGTTGCGTCCTTGCCAGAAGCATAAAAAAATCCGCCGGCTACAGCTAAGGCCAAGAAAATAATTAAAAGTAAAAAACCGCTTCCTCTTGAATTTCTTCTTCTAATTTTTTTTGCCATGTCGTCCTCCTGGTAATTAGGCACGTGGATGTGCCTTGTCATATATCAGTCGCAAACGTTTATTTGTTAAGTGCGTATAAATTTGTGTAGTAGAAATATCAGAATGCCCCAAAAGTTCCTGCACCGACCTCAAATCAGCACCATTATCCAATAGGTGTGTTGCAAAAGAGTGGCGCAATATATGAGGTGACAATTCTTTACGAATACCTGCTTTTTGCCCATAATCTTTTATGATTTGCCAGAAGCGCTGTCTGGTGAGTCCTTTACCATAAACAGAGAGAAATAAATGTCGTTCTTCACTATTATTAGCATGTAAAGCCCTAGGCCGCACAACATTAATATAAGTATCTAAAAAACTTACCGCTGTTTTGCCTAAAGGAATTATCCGTTCCTTCGATCCTTTGCCAAAGGCAATCACATATTTCATATTAAGATTCAAATTGGAAACGTTAAGATTTACCATCTCCGATACGCGCATGCCAGTTGCATAAAGCAATTCTAACATAGTGCGATCACGATAACCTTCATCGGTTGCCGTATCAGGAGTAGCTAAAAGCTTTTCAACCTCATTTAGATTAAGGACGCGAGGCAGGCGTGTTCCCTTTGTTCCAGCCTCAATAACCTGAGCCGGATCAAAAGGGATATATCCTTCTGCATTCATAAAGCGATAGAAAGATTTAAGGGCAGCCAATCTACGAGCAATGCTAGTAGGAGCATAGCCTTTATTTTTCAGATATTGCATATAAGAAATTATATCTGACCGCTTTATTTGTCGAAGGTCTTTATCTGCATTTTCTTGAAAAAGTTCAATATCACGGACATAAGCCTGTTTGGTATTTGGTGATAACCCTAGTTCAACGGTAATATATTCAAGAAAAAGTTTAACATCATCAACCATAAAAAAAGGCCTCCTAAAAAAGAAAAGCTACACTAATAGTGAGCCTTTCTTAATGCTTATTCCTTTTTTTCTGCTTTTTCTGCCACCATTATCTGAATGCTTGCCACAGGTGCAATTGTAGAAATAGCATGTTTATAAACCAACTGTTGCTTACCATCATTTTCAATAATTACAGTAAAATTGTCAAAACCCCTGACAAGTCCTCTTATTTGAAAACCGTTTACTAAATATATTATAACGGCAAGATTTTCTTTTCTTACATGATTCAAAAAACTGTCTTGCAAATTAATTGTTGTTTTTGCAGGATTAGTATTCAAATTAAGTCCCCCTCACTAAACTGTCTATCACTAATACCTTAATCTTACAGCAGTTTATATTTTTTAACAAGTATCTGGTGCATTTCCTCTACTATCTGGTCGTAATTGCTGTAATCTTCTAAGTCAAACCATTTGATATAAGGCATTTTATTATACCAGGTTACCTGGCGCTTAGCGAAATTACGCGTATACTGCTTAGTTTTGTCAATTGCTTCAGCCATCGTAAGTTCACCATTAAAATATTGAGCTGCTTGTTTGTAGCCAATACTCTTCATAGATTGAGCGTCAGAAGAAACTCCTGCATCCAGCAACCCTTTGGTTTCGGCGAAAAGACCATCTTTGACCATTGCATCAACACGCAGATCAATCCGTTCATATAATTTTTCTCTAGACATCCGTAGCCCAAAGACAACCACATCGTAGGCAATTTCGTCATCCCGTTCCTGCGAAACCTTTTCCCCATGCAAAGCCGTCTCAATTGCCCTGATAATTCGGCGTCTGTCATTAAAATGCAATCTCTCAGCTTCTTCTTTATCAAGAGCAGCTAATTTAGCGTGCAGTGCTTCGTTGCCATATTCGTCGGCAAAACTTTCCAATTCTTTACGGAGTTCATTTTTTTCATTTATAGCTGCAAAATCATAGTTTTCCAAAAGGGCCTTTATATACAAGCCTGTACCACCAACAATCAGTGGAATTTTGCCTTGTGCATTCAGGTCTGCAATCAGTTTCTCTGCCATCAACTTAAAATCAAATACATTAAAATTTTCGTGTGGCTCCAGAATATTGACAAAATGATGAGGTACTAATGCTAACTCCTTATCACTTGGTTTAGCTGTTCCAATATTCATGTTTTTATATACAAGCATAGAATCGCCTGATAATATTTCAGTTTTTAAACGAAGCGCCAGCTTTATTCCACAATTACTTTTGCCGGTAGCTGTAGGGCCAAGAATGACCACAACTCTAGGTTTCATCTTATTCTCTTCTCCTAACACCATATTTAACTCTGCTGTAGCGACCGCCATGCACTTCTGTCATACCAAGCTTTTCAAGTGTTTTTACACTGCGTTCTTTGACAACAACTACAGGTGCTACACGTAAAGCTTGTTCAATAATATCTTCTTCAAGTGGTTTATCATATGCTACAGGCCTTAGCGGAACCATATTGGCAGAACTACATACGGGATGTCGAAACATCGGATCAAAATACACGACATCAAAAGAATTATCAGGCAAATCTTTAAGATAATCCTCAGCAGTTGTTTGTACTGTTTCAATACGGTGAAAGGCTTTGATCAGGTTTTCATCTTCATCCTTGTATGATTTCAGACCATTAGTAACAACAAACCAGACAGGTTCTGATGCTTCTAAAGCAACTACTCTCCCTGTATCGCCACATATATGGGAAGCAATGGTTGCATCTCCTGCCAGTCCCATCGTACAATCCAAAACTTTCATGCCACGTTTCAAGCCAAGTGCTTCGACGAAATTATCTTTTCCGCCTTGCATAAGACTTTTAAGTCTCAACGCTGCCATACCGGGATGAAAAAACAAGGTGCCTTCACAGGAAAAAACCTGTGGTCCTTTATTTGTCGCAACAATTAATGCGTCAAGGTTATTCTCAAGCAATATTTTTTCCAGATTACCTTTTGAAACTCTTGCAAGGTAAGGTACATTTAATTGTACTGCCCACTTTTTAGCAGCTGCTGGTAAATTCGGCGAACCATTAAGCCCTGTTGTAACTGCAAAACGCATACTTATCTCCTAGATTCTTTTAAACATCTTGTAAAGCTCTTCTGAGGTTATTTCTATCATACAAGGGCGGCCATGCGGACATGTAAACGGATGCTCAGTATTGCAGAGATCAAGAATAAGGGTTCGCATCTGCCTCATATTAAGGAGTTCCCCTGCCTTAATTGCACCGTGACAAGCGGTATAATGCAAAACACTTTGTCTCAAATCACTGCCAGAAATTGTTTTCATTTCCGAAATCATTTTTAAAATGTCCCTGACAAAACTCTCCGCTTCCTCGTCTTTAATATCCACCGGCAGGCTAGCTATCCTTAACATCTCTTCTCCTGCCTGCTCGATATCAACACCCAGCCGCAAAAATGCCTGACGATTATCTTCAATCATAGCAATTTCCTGCGGTGTCGCATCAATAAATAAAGGTACCAAAAATTGCTGGGAAGGAATGTCTTCGTGGCATTTCACCAATTTATCATAAAGAATACGCTCATGTGCTGCATGCTGATCGATTAGATACAAACTATTTTCTGATTGAGCCACGATAAAAACCCGATCAATCTGACCCAATGGCCAGATTTGGTCCACACCATTTTCATGATTCTGCAGTTCTATACTTGAAGTTCTCAATACATTATCATTTTCAACAAGTTTTTCCTGCATAACATGCAAAGGCATTGCCGCCTGTTCAAAAATACTCTGAGCGCCTTGACTTATATAGTAACTTTTACTTATACCAGTTTCAGCATTCTCATTTTTTTGTGCATCCTTCCAGATGTTTTCCTGAAAATATTCACGATTATTGCTGGCAAGGTTTGAATTAGCTCTAAGAGTACGGCCTTCTTCATTGGCAAATATTGCGTTAGTATCCTGCTCAGATGCTGAAGCACTAAGAGGCGTTGTTAAAGCACTAACCAGCGCATGATAAACAGTACGGTAGACCATGCCCTCATCACTAAATTTTATTTCACTCTTTTGTGGATGAACATTGACATCTATACTCGAAGCATCAACATTTATATTCAAGACCGCAAACGGAAACCCCGCTTTAGGAATTTGCGATTGATAAGCATGATCAATTGCTTTGGAGATCATGCGATTACTTATAATCCGCCCATTGACAAAAATTGTCTGCCACTGCCGTGTTCCTTTTAGCAGCGTTGGTTTACCTACAAAACCACTAATTGTAATACCATTTTCCTCACAAAAAACCGGTAATAATTCTTTACCTACATTTTTGCCATACAAGGCAACAATTGTATCGACTGCATCACTGTTACCGGGAGTACTGACAACCATTCTGTCATTATTAATCAATTGAAACCGCACATCCGGACGTGATAAAGCAACTTTAGAAATAACCTCACTGATATAACGCCCCTCAGTATTTATTGTCCGTAAGAATTTTCTGCGGGCAGGAACATTAAAGAATAAATTTTCAACAATTATTGTTGTACCGACAGCTCCACCTGAAGAAATACATTCAAGACTTGCGCCGCCGTTTATGGTAATCGAAGTTGCGAGGTCTTCGTCTTCGATTCTGGTCAGCATTCTAAATTTTGAAACAGACGCGATACTTGGCAATGCTTCACCGCGAAACCCCAGGGTCTCAAGGCTTAATAAATCCTCAGCCATGCGTATTTTGCTTGTAGCATGCCTTAAAACCGCAAGACGGGCATTTTCTTCTGACATACCGCTGCCATTATCTACAACGCGAATGTATTCGATACCACCATCCTGAATCGTTATATCAATTTTGTCAGCACCGGCATCAAGTGAATTTTCAACCAATTCTTTAACCACAGATGCTGGCTTTTCAACAACTTCACCAGCTGCAATTTGGTTAGCGGTGTTTTGATCCAAAACATGTACATTCTGCTCCATTATAAAAGGCCGCCCTCTCTTTTTGCTTCCTCCTGCAGTTTGTATAAAGCATTTAATGCCTCTAAAGGCGTCATCGTCATAACATCCATGGATATTAGACTTTGACATAAAGATTGCGTGAAAAGAGACGCTTGTACGTTTTTCTTTTCTGGTTGTGTATTTGCATTCGCCTGTTCAGCGCAATGCGAATGTTTGTCAAAACCATCATATTCTTGCAGGATTTCTTCAGCACGGCTAATAACTTTTTTTGGTAAACCTGCCAACTGAGCGACATGAATACCGTAACTTCTATCCGTGCCGCCACGGATAATCCTTCTTAAAAAGATTACTTCCTTGCCACGCTCTTTGACCGCAACAGAATAATTTTTAACTTCCGGCAGGACATTTTCCAGTTCAATCAATTGATGGTAATGTGTAGCAAATAAAGTCTTCGCCTTAATTTTCTCATTAATAAACTCAACAACTGAACGTGCAATGCTCATGCCATCAAAAGTACTAGTACCACGGCCTACTTCATCAAGAATTATGAGACTGTCTGAGGT
>CAYTOV010000002.1:11801-33231 GCA_964439485.1 uncultured Acidaminococcales bacterium
CTGAGCATCCATCATTGTATCGTTAGGAACAAATATCTCGCGTTGGAGCAACTTTTCAACAACCGGATGGCGACCATCCTTAATTGCTATTTCATGCCTGTTATTTAATTCCGGTCTTATATAGTTGTTGCGAAAAGCAACAATTGACAGGGAAAGCAGGGCATCGACATTGCCAAGAGCACGTGCTGTTGTTTGAATTTCTACCATCCTGGCTCGAATTTTATCTCTGATTTCATTAAAAAGATAATATTCAAGTTCCTGAATTTTTTCTTTTGCACTTAGAATTTTATTTTCAAACTCTTTTAGTTCCGGCACAATGTATCTTTCTGCATTGACAAGAGTTTGCTTCCGAATAAAATACTCTGGTACCAAATTAATGCTACCCTTGGAAACTTCAATATAGTAACCAAAGACTTTATTATAGCCAACTTTTAAAGTTTTAATTCCGGATTCTTCTTTAATTCTAAGTTCGAAATCACGCATCCATATTTTATTGTCGCTGGCAATTGTGTGAAGTTCATCGAGCTCAACGTGATAGCCGTCACGTATCATGCCACCTTCGCGAATAGTAAAAGGAGGCTCATCAACTATAGCAGAAGCGAGCAAACTATATATATCTTCATGCAAAGAAATCTCATTATTAAAACGACTAATCAGTCTCGTCCTGTTAGATGCTAAGAGCGCTTTGATTGCAGGCAAAACTTCAAGTGAATTCTTTAAAGAAATCAAATCCCTTGCATTAGCAGAACCTACCTCCAAGCGAGCTAATATTCTTTCTAAATCAAAAACGTTTTTTAGCTTTTCACTTAAGCCTTCCCTTAATGAAACATTTTCAACAAATCCACTAATTGCTTCCTGCCTCTCAATAATGGAGGTAAAATCTAATAGTGGACATTCTATCCATTGCCTTAATTTTCTTCCACCCATGCTGGTAGACGTCTGGTCAAGCACTTCAAGCAAAGTTCCGTGCTTTGTACCATCACGCATATTTTTAACCAACTCCAGATTACGAATTGCCGTTGCATCAAGATTCATAAACTTCTCTTTATCAACACATACAAGGCGGTTAACATTCGTAAGATCTGACTTGACCGTTTCGTGAAGATAAGAAAGCATCATTTCAACTGTATTTCTGACAATTGCGGAATATGACCCGCTATTTCCAAAATGTTTAGAAAAATAATCACTATCAGCTTTTTCAAACATATACCTGCTTACCATACAATCGGGCAGTCTTTGTTTTAAAAGCTGTTCCAACCAACCCCACTCATCACTGCCAAAAGATAATACTATTTCTGAAGGCTGCAAGCGATATAATTGTTCCCAGACTGCATCTTCACTAGTATCACCTGTTGCAGTAAACCACAGACATTCCCCAGTTGAAATATCAACTGCTGACAGACAAAGCTCACCACCAAGACTTGTGAGTACCACAAGATATTGATTATGATTAGCCTCTAGTAATTGTTCATTGAGAGCAGTGCCTGGGGTAATGATTTTTATTACTTCGCGCCGTACTATGCCTTTGGCTAATTTAGGGTCTTCCACCTGCTCGCATATTGCTATACGATAGCCTTTGCTCACCAGTTTAGCAATATAGCCATCAACTGCATGATAAGGTACACCGCACATAGGTATTTTATCTTCAAGGCCTCCGGCACGACCAGTCAGTGTAATATTCAACTCTTTAGAAGCAGTCAGAGCATCTTCGAAAAAAAGTTCATAGAAATCACCTAATCTGAAGAACAAAAGTTCATTTTCATGCTGTCTTTTTACTTCTAAATACTGCTGCACCATCGGAGTATATTCTGGGGTCATGATTCTGCCTTTCCTTTCAATAACCATGTTTGTGCTGAAACAATTTCAACATTAACTGCCTGCCCTATAGTATATTGTTTGCCCATAATTGGCCATAATACGAGCTTATTGGTCCTGGTTCTGCCAGCCCAGAATTCACTATTGCTGTGACTAGGACCTTCCGCCAGTACTTCGAGCTTCTTGCCGATAAGCAGCTTGTTTTTAGCTAAACTACTTTCATTTTGAACTTCCATCAAGCGGTTAAGTCGCTCTTTTTTTACATTCAGTGGAATTTGGTCTTCAAAACCAGCAGCAGGTGTGCCGGACCTTTTTGAGTAAATATATGTGTATGCTGCATCAAACTGAACTTCTTGCATCAAACTAAGTGTATCTTGAAAATCCTCTTCTGTCTCGCCCGGAAAGCCAACAATAATATCAGTAGTTATTGCAGCTTCAGGACAATATTTTTTAATAGAGTCAACTAACGACAGATATTTCTCACGCGTATAGCCTCTATTCATTGCTTTTAATATACGATTGCTGCCAGATTGTGCAGGGATATGAAAATTTTCGCATATATTCTTAGATTCGGACACTACCTTAATGACTTCTTCACTCATATCACGCGGGTGACTAGTCATATAACGCACACGTTCAACTCCAGTAATTTCATTACATTCTTTAAGCAGTTCAGCAAAAGAATGGCTATCTCCCTGGTCTTTGCCATAGGAATTAACATTTTGACCTAACAGCGTAAATTCTTTGAAACCATCAGCTACAGCACGTTCAATTTCCTTTATTATGCTTTCTTTGCTGCGGCTGCGCTCTCTACCCCTTACATAAGGCACAATGCAGTAGGCACAAAAATTATTACAGCCGTACATAATAGGAACCCAGGCTGCAAAGCTGCTCTTTCTGATACATTGGCCCTCAAACTCAGTTTCCTTTATACTAACATCGTCATAAATTTTTTGTCCTTTATTGGCTAAAAAATCAAGTAGAATTGCTTTAAAATTATTTACCTGCGCAGTGCCAATTAACAAGTCAATCTGCGGATATTTCTTGACTAATTTATCTCCGCCTTTTTGTGCCATACAGCCTGCTACGCATATAATCTGTCCTGGGCGAGTAGCTTTAACTGTCTTTAACTCACCAATTTTTCCTAAAATTTTCAATTCAGCACTTTCACGCACGCAGCAAGTGTTAACAACCACTACGTCAGCATCGTGATAATCACTGGTCATGCTATATCCCAAATCGCTTAACTGCCCGGCAAAGTGTTCTGAATCAGACTCATTCATCTGGCAGCCATAATTTAAAATTGTATACTTTTTATCGTTCATCAAATTACTCCTCAGTTAGCATAAAATCAAATTTCGTACTTCTTTATTATAAACGAGATAACTGGATTAAACAATAAAACAAGGCTCCGTAAAGAGCCTTGTTTTATTGTTTGTGAAGTGAAATTGTTTTAAAGTGTAACGTTATCTGCCTCAGCTTTAAAGCTGCGATATTTATCATGAATAATTCTGAGAGCAGTTGAAATAGCCTTTTTGGCATTTCCTTGATATTGTCTGTCCAAAATTGCCTGAATGCCTTCTGAACCTTTTGAAAGATCATAACCTATCAGCAATTTGGAAATGTAGTCGCGTGCTAATTTGGTGGCAAGCGTACAATCGGCCTCAGTAATAATGCCTGTCTCGATATCCACGACGACGATCAGACCAATTACCTTATAAACTTCAGCCGCAGTAATCCCCACAGGAACTTTGGCATAACCAGAGAAGAGCACCATTTCGTGTTGTTTTTCATTTGACAAGTCAGTTATCCCCCTTAAATATAATATAGGTTTTTATTTTTTATCTGCTGATGCAACGGACAAACTCTTCACATCAACATTTACTTCCTTGACCCTCATCGCTGTCATCATTTCAACCTTTTCTTTCACCTTATGCTGCAGTGCGCTAACAACTTCAAAAATATTAGCTCCATAGAATAAAACAAGGTCAATATAGATAGTCATACCCTTGACAGGATCTGATGGCCGTCTGACTTTAATGTTGGGAACTCTGTCTATACCACGTATTTTGCCCACTATAATGTTAACGATATCAATAACAACATAGTCAGAAATTGCAAGTTTTCCATAGTAACTAAAAGAAGGTCTTACTATTGATTTTTCATCACTGACCCTAATTTTTTTCTTTCTGGAAAACAAATGATGTGGCAAATCAACTAAAATCCCGGATAAATGAGGTTTTAACTCAACGGTTGGAACAGGAACTATGTGCTTTCCTTCTTTAAGTCTTATTTGCCTTGCTCTGTTTATCTCATGTTTGCTGGCAATATCCTGAATTTTTACAAACTTTGCAGGTTTTGGCAGTCCGAGACGAAGACAAATTTTTAAGGCCATATTTTCAGAAGTTCCTATTACCAATAGCCTCTCTATCTTGGCTTCAGCAATTGCTTTTTTTACTTCATCTACATGTTCCTGGTCAGAAAAGATAGCGCGCTTCACCGCTTGTATCCTATTCTGTTCGCTTTTTGCAGAGGAACCAGCCAAAATCTTGGTTCCCTTAATCAGAAGACCGTCATCAATAATAGCTTCACTTTTGTTATCATGCGCAACAGCCAAAGCTCTGTGGCTTTTGCCGGTGCCGCTGGGGCCCACAAACGCAACTACTTCCATGATGACCTCCCCTAAAACGACATAAACCTACTTATATTCTATCATAGATTTAACATCTTCATATAAAATTGAAAAATCTCCTAGTTTTTTCGGGAATCTGCCATTATCGCCGTGAAAGTCAGAACCACCACTGGTAAGCAATTTATAAGTTTTTGCCATCTCAAGCCAGATATGCATTTCATCAGCAGCCGAAGGATGCCAAACCTCAATACCGTCAAATTTAATAGTCTCCAGTAAGCTTTTCACGAATGTTAAATCGTTCAGTTCACTTGGGTGAGCCAAAAAAGCAATGCCTCCTGCCTGATGAATTAAATCAACTGCTTCAGAAGGTGACAGTTTTGGCTGTGGTACGTATCCTGGTTTGCCCCGCTTAAGTAAAATATCAAAAGCTTCCTGAATGTCTTTAAAGTATCCCTTTTCTACCAGTGCCTTGGCTACATGTGGTCTTCCAAAAGCGCGATGTGAAATATCAGTTGCCTCTACTGCCACATTATAACCTAGAGAATTCACTTTATCAACAATTTGAGCTAATCTGCTTTCACGAGCATGTCGTAATTCATAAGTGCGCTCTAAAAGCGGCTCATAATTTTCATCAAAATGATAACCTAAAATATGTATGGCTTTTTCCTCGATCTGCGTGCCGAGTTCAATACCAGAAAATATTCGTGGTCCGTTTAAAATCTTTTCGATATATTGCCTGGCAGCAATGAATCCATTCACCGAATCATGATCAGTAATTGATATTACTCCTATATTCTTTTTCTTAGCAGCATCAACTATTTCCTGTGGCGTAAAAAAACCGTCAGAAAAAGTGCTGTGTATATGTAAGTCGACAAACATATTATTTTCCTTTCACAAGTTGCACAAGTGTAGCTACTCCTATACCTGTGGCCCCCTTTACCAAATAACCATTTGTTTTCTGAGCTGTTGAAGTCCCGCCAATATCAATATGAGCCCAAGGAATATTTTCATCAACAAACTCTCCAATAAATAATCCTCCGGTAATTACACCACCAGGTCTTCCTGCACTGTTCAACAAATCAGCAATGTCACTTTTAATTGCTTCTTTGCACTCCGGCAGCGAAGGCAGACGCCAGTAATTTTCTCCAGCTGTTTTGCCCGCCGAAATTATTTCTTCACATAAATTGTCATTGTTACTTACAATGGCGGCAGTTTCATTGCCCAAGGCGATAATAACAGCGCCAGTCAAAGTTGCAATATCAATTACTTTTGAAGCTCCCTGACGACAAGCATACCAAACTGCGTCCGCAAGCACCATTCTACCCTCAGCATCAGTTGATACCACTTCAATGGTTTTACCATTGGCAGCCTTAATTATATCACCTGGTCTGGTAGCTGTACCAGATGGCATATTTTCTGCGCAAGCAGCTATTGCTATAACGTTGCAAGGCAATTTCATCTCCGCAATAGCCCTGATAGCACCCAGGACAGCAGCTGCTCCTGCCATATCATCCTTCATTTCACCCATGCCGGCTTCAGGCTTAATAGAGATACCGCCACTATCAAAAGTAATTCCTTTACCTACCAAGGCAATCCAATCTGAATTAACTGAACCTTGATATTTTAAAGTAATTAGTTTCGGTTCTGCGTCAGATCCTTTACCTACAGCCAACAATGCGCCCATTGCTTTTTCTCTCATAGCGTCTGTGCCTAAAATCTCACACTCAAGACCAAGCTTTTCTGACATCAAGAGTGCTTCATCAGCAATATTCTGCGGCTGCACAATGTTTCCAGGACGGTTAACCAGATTTCTGGTCCAAATAATACTTTCGCACAAGATATTAGCTTCCGCAATTATATCATTAACTTTTATGTCCTTAGAATATACTTGCACTAATCCATCAAACTTATTTGCGACTTCGCTTTTGCATTCATTAAATTCATAACTGCCCAATATAAGTCCTTCGAGCAGCGCTCTTAAATACATATGGTCATTATTTGAAACGGCAACAGGCGAAAACACCAATGTTTTTTCACCGCGTGCTTTCATTATAGTTCTGGTGGTTTCTCCTGCAGCTTTACGCAAATCATTTGGAGTTAACTTCTCAGCATCACCTAACCCGGTAATTATGATTTTCTTCAAGCCGCTGGCAGAATCAAAAATAATACTGCAGGTATTACCGGCATCACACATTTTTTTATCTTTATCTGCAAGTCTTTTGATCAAATCAGAATATGGTATTTCGTGATTCGTGATATCTTCTTTTGTGAGCAAAAGTGTAATAACATCATTTTCTTCTATGCACTGTACTGCCTTAACAGCTAAAAAATTATTATAAAAATTATCGATTTCTTTCTTTTCATCAGCAATCATATCAGATGCTCCTTTATAAAAATTCGTATGTAAAATTTTCGACAAGACAAAAGAAAAAACCTGCTACCATTGAAACTGACAGCAGGTTTTTTAATTTATTTAATCAAACCATATTTTTTAAATACATCACATACCTTTTCTTTTTCTATCGAAGACATAGGTACCAGTGGAAGTCTTACAGGTCCTGCGTTAATCGGTGTTAATATTGAGACGGCCTCTTTAACAGGTATTGGATTAGTTGTTATAAACATGGCCTTTGCTACAGGAAGCATTTGGGCATTTAAATCCATAGCTTCTTTAACTTTTCCAGCTTCAAAAGCCTGCATTAAATCCTGCAATAATTGTCCGCCGGTATTACTCACAACACTGATAAGTCCGGTAGCTCCAACGGACATAAAAGGCAAAATCAGCATATCGTCGCCGCTGTAGATAGAAAAATCTTCGGGCAGCACTGAATATAATTCTGCAACTTGAGAGACACAACCGGCAGCTTCCTTAATGGCAACAATATTTTTGCAATCCTGAGCTAAGCGAACTACCGTTTGCGGCAAGATGTTTGAGCTTGTACGACCAGGAACATTGTATATAATCAATGGCAATTCCGTACATTCGGCAATAGCTTTAAAATGTTGATAAAAACCCTCTTGAGGAGGTTTATTATAATACGGACCAACAACCAGGAAACCATCAACACCTGTTGCCGCCGCAGCCTTAGTCAGTTCAATTGTGCCTGCAGTATTGTTTGAACCAGTACCGGCAATAACTGGAACCCTCTTATTTACTCTTCTTACGACTGTACGAAATAACTCAAGTTTTTCTTCTGTTGATATGGTCGGTGATTCACCCGTAGTTCCACATACAACTAAACCGTCAGACCCGTTATCAATCAGCCAATCAGCAAAATCTGCCATAGCTTCATAATTAATACTGCCATCCTGATTCATTGGCGTTACCATAGCCGTAAGCAATCTGCCAAAATATGGTACTCTCATAAAAAAATCCCCCTGTCATTTCTTAAATTAAAGCTTAAATGCATCATGTAGAGCTGTCACAGCATCATTTAAACGTTCCTGACTAATTATTGCTGAAATTGTAGTATCAGAATCCACTGTTTGTAGAATCATAATACCTTTTTCAGCCAACGCAGCAACAAAAGTTGCCATTATTCCAGGTACGCCACGCATACCAGAGCCAACTACTGAAACTTTGGAACATTCTAAATGGACTTCAAAAGAATAGCCCACATCTTTTAGCAATTTACATGTTTTTTCAGCATCAAACATAAAAACAGAAAACATCGACTGTTCTGGCTGCAAATTCAAACAGCCAACACTTATGCTATTATGAGCCAAATCATCAAACAATTTGTGGCCACTATTTACATCATTACCATCAAGTCTGACTTTAAACTGTGCTAAATCTTTAAGATAAGCAACACTGCTGATAATACGACCTGGCTCAGAAGAATTTTTCTCTGCAACATCTTCATTACAAATCAAGGTGCCAGGAGCATCAGAAAACGTAGATTTAACAACTATAGGAATTTCTTTCTCCATAGCAATTTCTACTGCTCTGGCATGAATAACTTTTGCACCTTGATGCGCCATTTGGCAAACATCGCCATAGGAAACGCAATCAAGAATACTTGCATCAGCTACAACGCGGGGATCCGCAGTCATTATACCTTCAACATCCGTGTAAATTTCCACACAATCGGCTTCTAATGCTACACCAAGTGCAGCAGCTGTAGTATCACTGCCACCCCTGCCCAAAGTAGTAAATCTGCCATCTTCTGTAATTCCCTGAAAGCCGCAGACAACTGGTACGATACCTGCATTCATATACAATAATAGATTTTCAGGATTAATATTTCTAATTTTAGCATCTCCGAAATTTGCGTCAGTCTTAATGCCAGCTTGTCCACCAGTTAAAGCTGCTGCATTAATGCCTACACTTTGTAAAGATGCAGCCATAACAGCCGCTGAAATAAGTTCTCCACAGCACATTATGGTATCAAGATCGCGTGAATCAACAGCACTGTTTTCATTTTTTATAATTTCAATAAGACTATCGGTAGCATAAGGATCGCCTTTTCTTCCCATAGCCGAAACAACCACTGCAGGCGTAAAACCAGCTTTAATTGCGTCTGAAACTTTATTTCTTGCTGCTATTCTTGCTTCCGCGGTTGCTACAGAGGTACCGCCAAATTTTTGTACTATTATTTTCATTGTCATTTTCCCTTATTTTCAAATCCATCCATTTTTAATCATAGTTTCCGCAATCTGCAGGGTATTCAAAGCTGCACCTTTTCTAATCTGGTCGCCAACTACCCACATATTGAAAGAGTTTTCTGCTGATTCATCTCTTCTGAGTCGGCCAACATAAACATCATTTTTATCTGAAGTATAAATTGGCATCGGATAGATCTGATTCTGCGGATCATCTTGAATCTGCACGCCAGGGAATTTAGAAATAGCATCTTTAATCGCTGCCAAATCCAAGTCTTTCTCCAATTCAACATTAACGGATTCAGAGTGGCTGCGATATACTGGCACGCGAACCGTAGTTGCCGTGATTTTCATATCATAGTCTTCGAGAATTTTTCTGGTTTCATTAACCATTTTCATCTCTTCTTTAGTGTAAAGATTATCTAAAAAGACGTCAATTTGTGGAATCAGATTGAAAGCAATTGGGTAATGCTTGCCAAGGCTTGCACTAGGAAGTATTTTTGCTTCCATCTCTTTGCCTTCAGAATAAGCCTTAACTTGATTTGTTAATTCGTCAATGCCTTCTTTACCAGCACCTGAAACAGCCTGATAAGTTGAAACAATAATTCTCTTTATTTTTGCCAAATCATAAATTGGTTTCAATGCCATTACCATGATTATAGTTGAACAATTAGGGTTGGCAATTATACCTTTGTGTTTTAATATCGCCTGTGGATTAACTTCCGGAACAACAAGAGGAACCTCAGGGTCCATACGGAAAGCACTGGAATTATCGATTACAACCGCGCCTGCCTTTACCGCATATGGTGCAAATTCCGTACTTATTGAACCACCAGCAAACAAAGCTATATCGATATCCTTAAAAGATTCGCTTGTTGCCTCTTCAACAATATAATTTTTCCCCATAAAAGGAATTTCAGTTCCTGCACTGCGGCTGGATGCAAGCAGCCTAAGCTCTGCAAATGGGAAATTTCTTTCTTCAATTAGTTTCAAAAATTCTTGTCCTACTGCCCCTGTAGCTCCCAAAATAGCAACATTATACTTTTTCATTTCGCCTTCCCCTTTTCATAAATTAGTAATTAAAGCAATTGATCCAAGCCGTAAACAAGACCTTTTCTTTCAACGATCTTGCGGCATCCAAGCATAACACCTGGCATATAACATTCCCTATTAATAGAATCGTTGCGTATTTTCAATGTTTCGCCTGCGCTTCCGAAAATAATCTCTTGTGAAGCAACAAATCCTGGGAGACGTACGCTATGTATGCGCATACCTTCATATTCGGCACCACGGGCGCCCTCAAGCTTTTCTTCTTCAGAAGGATTGCCCTGAGCAACAAATCCTCCACGAACTTCAGCCAATTTTTTTGCTGTTAAAATTGCAGTACCGGATGGTGCATCAAGTTTTTGATCATGATGCAATTCAATAATCTCAACCTGCGGAAAATATTTTGCTGCCTCACAGGCAACCTTCATCATCAAAATTGCTCCCAAAGCAAAATTAGGTGCAATCAGGATGCTGGTATTATTTGTTTTAGCTAATTCATCAAGTTCTGCCATGTCTGCCTGCGAAAATCCTGTAGTTCCAACAACAGCACATACACCAGCACTTAAAATAGTTCTCAGATTATTCATCACTACATCCGGGCGGGTAAAATCTATAACAATATCCGGTTTTACTCTTGCCAAAGCAGTCTTCAGGTCTGTATCAAATGCAAAATTAGCGCCATCAACAATCTTATCCTTATCCATAATGTCAACAGCAGCAACCAGTTCCATATCACTTTGTTTTAAAACAGTCCTAACCACTTCACTACCCATACGGCCCAATGCGCCATTAACAAGAATACGAGTCACTCTAAACATCTCCTTATTATAAAATAAAAGCCGTTGGTTATCCCAACGGCTTTTAAATACCTAAGATCACCTGGTATTTGAAGCATTATGAGATAGCACTCCACCAAAATTTTGGCGACAGTCCGACAGCTATTAACCGGCGGCCCAGCATGACAGTGCGGCCACTGTCAAACTTCGGCGGTAACCCTTTCATTCGCATCAACAAATCCCTTCTCCACGAACTAATAATGCTTCCCGCTCCTCTATCGTTCCTTTTCAATTAGCGTAATTATATACTACTATAAGTTCTTTTGTCAAACACAATTGCTATTTTGTACTCCCAAACCCACCACTGCGAGTTTCCTTTTGGCTTTCTACATCATCATCAGCCAGCAGAAAATTATAAAAAATGCCTTGGGCGACGCGTTCACCTTTATTTAAGGTAACATCTTGAACATTAAGATTATAAACAAGAAGCTTGATATGACCCTCATTTTCTTCATTATTATAATAATCCGAGTCAATAATACCTTGGTTATTAATCATCGTCAAACAATTTTTCATTGCGATGCTGGAACGAAGATGAACACCAAGATATTCTGTATCCTGCATATAAGCCTTAATGCCTGTAGGAACAATATTAACCTTGCCTGCCTTCAAAACAACATCTTCTGGCAGGTAAAAATCATAGCCGGCTGAATAATTAGTCTTACGCACCGGCAATAAGAAATCAATATTTGCATATTCATTTACTTTTTCAAAGCCACGAACTCGCATATTTTTACTCCTTACGACATGAATAATGTAATAATTTATTATAGCACCATAAATATGTACAAACAAGAAAAGCCTGTGCATAAGCACAGGCTTCTAAAAAACATTTTAGCCTTGTTGCAGTACTGCTTTACGGGAAAGGTTAATACGACCCTTCTGATCGATCTCAACGACTTTAACTGCTATTTCGTCGCCAACAGAAACTACATCTTCAACTTTTTCAACTCTTTCAGTCGAAAGCTGAGAAATATGTACAAGACCCTCTTTACCAGGAAGTATTTCGACAAAGGCACCAAAATTCATTAGTCTGGTAACCTTACCAGTGTAAACTTTGCCAACCTCAGCAACAGCAACGATACCCTCAATCATGGCAATCGCTTTCTGAGCGGATTCGCTGTTTACAGCTGCGACAAAAACTTTACCGCTATCATCAACATCAATTTTAGCACCAGTTTCTTCGACAATCTTTTTAATCATTTTGCCGCCAGGCCCGATAATATCGCGGATTTTGTCAGGATTTACTGTAATTGTTGTGATTTTAGGTGCATATGGAGAGAGATCTTTTCTTGGTTCTGATATAGCTTCGAGCATTTTATCAAGAATAAAAGCACGGCCTTTTTTGGCTTGTGCCAATGCCTGTTGGAAAATTTCTTTGTTGATACCATCAATTTTGATATCCATTTGAATTGCAGTAATACCTTTTTCAGTACCTGCAACCTTGAAGTCCATATCGCCAAGAGCATCTTCCAACCCTTGAATATCGGTCAGAATAGTGAAATAGTCACCATCTTTAACAAGACCCATGGCAACACCGGAAACTGGCGCCTTAATTGGCACACCAGCATTCATCAACGACAACGTACTGCCGCAGACGCTACCCATTGAAGACGAGCCATTTGATTCCAATACCTCGGAAACAAGGCGAATTGCATACGGGAATTCTTCTTCAGAAGGAATAACAGGCAGCAATGCTCTTTCTGCCAAAGCACCATGACCAATTTCACGGCGTCCTGGAGAACGAAGAGGTTTTGTTTCCCCTACGCTGTACGGAGGGAAATTATAGTGATGTATATAACGTTTGGTTTCTTCAACACCAATTCCGTCAATAATCTGAACTTCACGCAAAGGTGCTAAAGCTAAGACATTGAGGATTTGTGTTTGTCCACGGGTAAACAATGATGAACCATGCGGACGCGGCAGCAAGCCAACTTCACAGGTTACCGGGCGCACTTCATCTAATTGACGTCCATCCGGGCGAATTTTATCAACTGAAATTGTTCTGCGAACAACTGTTTTAATCAGCTTTTGAGTTACATACGCAACATCTTTGCCATTTTCAGGATACTTTTCATTGAAAACTTCAGCGATTTCTTTTTTAACTTGAGATACCATCTCTTCACGACGAAGTTTATCAGAGTCCATTAAAGCAGCCTTTAATTTTTCAGCGCCATAGGCCTTAATGTCTTCAACGATTTCAACCGGCGGAACATAAACTGGAACTTCCATTTTTTGTTTACCGATTTCAGCCTGAATTTTCTCTTGGAAAGCAACAATGTCTTTAATAACATCGTGTGCGAACCAAATTGCATCAAGCATTACTTCTTCAGAAACTTCTTTGGCACCAGCTTCTACCATAAGGATAGCATCTTTGGTTCCGGCCACGCCTAAGCTCAATTCGCTGAGCTTAGTCTGCTCAACGTTCGGGTTAACAATAAATTCCCCGTTAATTAAACCGATACGTACACCGGCGATAGGACCGTCAAACGGGATGTCCGAAATGGAAAGTGCACAAGACGCACCAATCATAGCTGCCATGTCAGGCGGGTTATCCTGATCAACGGATACAGCTGTCGCAACTATTTGAACGTCGTTATGATAACCATCCGGGAACATCGGTCTGATTGGACGATCAATCAATCTGCTAGTCAAGATAGCAGTCTCGCTCGGTCTACCTTCCCTTTTTATAAAGCCGCCAGGAATTTTTCCTACAGCATACATTTTCTCTTCAAAATCTACTGTCAGCGGGAAAAAGTCTACACCTTCCCTTGGAACCTTTGTTCCGGTAACAGCGACAACGATTACCGTGTCACCATAACGCACCATTACTGAACCATTTGCCTGTTTTGCAATTTTTCCAGCTTCGATGGTCAGTGTTCTGCCACCAAGCTGCATGCTATAACTATGCATCTGATAGTTACCTCCTCTTATATCCACACATTTTGAGTTACCTGCTGATTATTCGACATAAATCTGAAATAACCTTTATTTTTTTATAAAATATAGCTTATTTTATTACATAGCATAAAAATAACAAAAATATGGAAGTAGTTTTTCAAAGCTAGAAAAACTACTTCCACTGTTATCAAATATACTTCTCTTTAATCTCTTGCACGTGCTGGTTCCACATTAACTTTGTAGCCTTTGATGGTATTGCGATGCATAACTGCCATAACCTTCTCAGCAACATCTTCCGGAACCTCTACAAAGGTAAATTTATCATAAATACTGATCATGCCGATATCTTTACCAGGAACGTCAGCCTCAATAGCGATGGACTGAATAATGTCCTTAACAGTAATCTTTTGGCTGCGTCCTATGTTAATAAACATACGAACCATGCCTGGTTTAGCGCCGGTATTTCCCAAATCAGGTGCAACAGTGGTTTCAGCAGGTGCTTCCAAAGCCTTGTTGCCTTCCTGCATCAATTTTACTGCAGCTGCAGCAATCTCTTCGGGATTATAGTCTTTCAGCAAAGAACCAATTATAGGCAAATAATCGCTATAATTATTTTGGTCTAAGACGCTCTGCAGTTTTGATACTATCATTTCCCTCTGACGTTCCAGCACGTTGGCTTCGGTCGGCAACTGACGACGAACAATTTTGATATTAACTGCTTTTTCAATCAACTTAAGTTGACGGAATTCGCGTGGCGTAATAAAAGTTAATGCAACACCCTTATTTCCTGCACGGCCAGTTCTTCCTATACGATGTACGTAGCTCTCAGGATCTTGCGGAATATCAAAGTTAACAACATGAGTAATATTTTCGATATCCAAACCACGAGCGGCAACATCAGTTGCAATCAGAATATCAACTCGTCCTGCGCGGAATTTCTTCATTACACGGTCACGTTGGTTCTGACTCAAATCGCCATGCAAACCTTCTGCTAAATAACCACGTGTACCAAGAGCAATTACTAATTCGTCAACACCTTTCTTGGTGCGGCAGAATATGATAAGCTTTCCGTTAATCTCAACATCAAGCAGACGGCACAAACCATCCACCTTGTCTTTGGTTTCATAATAGAATTGGTCAACTAAAGGCGCTGTAACAATTTCTTTGTGGATCGCGACAAGCTTTGGTGCCTTCATGTATTTTTTAGTTAAGCTAAGAATTGGGCGCGGCATTGTAGCAGAAAAAAGCAGTGTTTGGCGCTCTGCAGGAAGATTTTTCATAATCTCTTCCATATCCTCAACAAAACCCATGTCCAGCATTTCGTCAGCTTCATCTACGACAAGGAACTTAATGTTATCAAGTTTGATTGTGGCTCTTCTGATATGGTCAAGAAGTCTGCCTGGAGTTCCGATAACAATTTGTACCCCACTGCGCAAAGAACGAATTTGTCTGTCAATCGGCTGGCCGCCGTAAACAGGCAACGCTTTAACACGTTTGGTTTGGCCGATCTTACCGATTTCTTCTGCAACTTGTATTGCTAATTCACGGGTCGGTGTCATAACTAAAGCTTGGATATGACGATGGTCTGTAATATTTTGGACAATAGGAATACCAAAGGCTGCTGTTTTACCAGTACCCGTCTGTGCCTGCCCTATAACATCATTACCTTCTAATACGATTGGTATAGTTTCTCTCTGAATTGGTGATGGTTCTTCAAAACCCATGTCTGTCAGCGCAGTTACTATCTTTTTGTCTAACAGTAAATCACCGAACATTTCTTTTGTGTTGTTTGTCATAATTCCTCCTAAAATTCTTCATTTAATTTGTCCAAAGCCAGCGAAAAAGCGGCTAATACACTACGCAATTTGTTATCAGTTCGAGAGCCATGAAACATATGTTTTTGGCAAACAATTCCTTTTTCACTCGCTATAGCCATATATACCAAGCCAACAGGTTTTTCACTTGAGCCACCGCCTGGTCCGGCAATCCCAGTAATACCGACACCAAGTGTGGTACTAAAAAGATCACGAACACCGGCCGCCATTTCACGTGCCACCTGCTCACTTACTGCCCCATATTTCTTTAAACTATCTTCAGACACGTTTATAACGTTAGCCTTTGCCTCATTACTATAAGAAACAACTGAACCTAAAAGATATTCAGAACTCCCAGGTATGTCAGTCAGCATACTGCTGGCCAAACCACCTGTGCATGATTCTGCAAAAGAAATCGTGCCTTTTCTTTTCAGCAGTTCTTCACTAAGCTTTTTTGCTAAAGACTCGTTATCGACGCCATATATATTATCCTCCAGCCTCTTGCGAACTTCGGCTTCCATTTCTGCTATCATGCCTTCCGCCATAGCATAATCAATACTCTTTGCCGTAATCCTGATTATAATTTCGCCGCTTCTTGCGTAAATTGCAATCGTTGGATTGGTCTGCGACATAATAATATCGTCTAATTTTTCGGCAACAGTTGATTCACCAATTCCCTTAAGACGCAAAACTTTGGAGTGGATAATTCCTTGTTGTGCAAAATGTGCTTCTAAAAAAGGCAACATTTTTTCCGTACATACGTGTTTCATTTCATTAGGCGGTCCCGGTAAGAGAATTATCAGCTTACCCTCGGTTTCAACCGCCAATCCGGGAGCCGTCCCGGCATCATTCTTTAAAATGTGTGACCCTTGTGGTATCATGGCCTGTTTCACATTATTTTCCGGCATACATATGCCCCTGTGAATAAAAAATTGGTTAATTTTATCTAGCGTTTCCTGATCAAGTTCTAATGGTAGATCAAGCACTGCAGCAACCATCTCTTTAGTAATATCACCGCGCGTTGGGCCTAGGCCACCAGTAGTAACAATAATATCCGCACGAGTGAGAGCTATCTTTAATACTTCTCTCAGTCTGGTTTCATTATCACCAACAGTAGTCTGATATAAAACATCAAACCCTTTCTGATTCAATGCTTTGGATAAATATTGAAAATTAGTATTTAAAATATCACCAAGCAGCAATTCAGTTCCAGTATTAATTACTTCGACAATCATCCTTACTTGACCTCCTAGCGAACTATGCCAGCTCTCCAACCAATTCGTAAGTAAAACCTTGTACAATTCTTACTTTAACGAATTCTCCGACTTTTATTCCAGCAGCATCTTCGATATATATGCTGCCGTCAATTTCAGGAGCTTCTCTGTAGGATCTGCCGCAGGCAAGGTTCTTGTTCTCTTCGTCAAATCCTTCTACAAGAACATCCAGGACTTTTCCTTCCATACCGATGTGGATTTCCTCAGAAACCTGTGCCTGTATGGCCATCAGTTCATGGTAACGATCCTGTTTCAGATCATCTGCTATTTGATTCGGCATCAAAGCGGCAACCGTACCTTCTTCTTGTGAATAGGTAAAAACACCTGCGCAGGCGAATTTTTGTTCAGCAACGAATGCCTTGAGTTCTTCAAAATCTGCTACAGTTTCTCCTGGAAACCCAACTATAAAAGTCGTACGAATACAAATATCAGGTATGCGTTTTTTCAATTTCGCAATTAAAGTAACTATCTGTTCTTTTGTATCAGGACGGTTCATACTGCTTAAAAGAGAATCGCTTATATGCTGCAAGGGAATGTCTACATACTTGCATACCTTATCACAATTGGCAATTGCTTCAATTAAATTGTCTGTAAAATATTGTGGGTAACAATATAGTATTCTGATCCATCTCAAATCATTCAGCTTATTAAGTTCTTGCAGCAATTCAGCCAAACGTAAAGACCCATATAAGTCTTCTCCGTAACGAGTCGTGTCCTGTGCAACTAAAATTAACTCTTTGACGCCACTGCTGACCAAAGCTTCAGCCTCGGCCAAAATCTCTTCAAAAGGCCTGCTTCTATAAGGTCCGCGAATTTTCGGTATAATGCAGTAAGAGCAGCAATTATCACAGCCCTCAGCAATTTTTAAATAAGCGGTATAATTCGGTGTAGTCAATATTCTCGGCATCGCGCCAGTTTCATTTTCCGCACTCAGAGAAGGCTGCAAACAAATGAACCTCTCACCTTGTAATACTCTTTCTATTACTTTACCAATTTCAGTATAACATTCCGTACCAACAATAGCATCAACTTCCGGAATATCGTTAAGCAGTTCTTCAGAATATCTTTGACCAAGGCAACCAGCTAAAATCAAATGCTTACAGTTACCTTCATTTTTATACTCTGCCATCTGCAAAACAGTATTTATTGATTCTTCCTTCGCTGATTCAATAAAACCACATGTATTGACAATGATTATATCAGCTTCTTCAGGATTATTGGTAATCGTCATTTTCTTGTCTTCAATTATACCAAGCATTGTTTCAGAATCGACAAGATTTTTCGGACAGCCAAGACTTACTAAACCTATTTTCAAAAAAAACACCCTTTCAATCACTTATCAGCAAATCTGACATTTTGCAGCCATTTTTCAACTAATTCCGTCTGCTTCTCATCGCTAAGATATTTATCGTTGACCCAAAGCAGACTTTCTCTATTAGCTTCATTCTCAAACTTATTTTGTGACATAAATAGATAGCCATATCCTAGCTTTTCGGTAACAATTATAACATCTTCGGCGTTAACCAGCCAACTAATTATCTTTTCGCAAGATTCTCCCTTTGTTGAAGCCTTCCCAATTCCAGCAGCAAACACCTGAGCAGGAAACCCTTCCGAAGGTTCAACAATATATGCAGGGAAATCATTTTCGATATACTTTATAACCTTATTTCTTGAGGTAATTGCCAAATCTGCTTCTCCAATTGTTGTTAAACGAATGGGACTGATAGCAAACTTTGCATACTGAGTAATTTTTCTATTAATATTTTTTAATAAACCAAATGTTTCCTCTTCTCCCTGCTTACTTGCCAATGCCGAAAGAAAATACCGCATTTCCGGTGTCGTACTAAGATCCTCCATGCTGATAACTATATCATTCTGCTTGGCGATATCCTTCCAGGACAATAAGTTCTTTTGCCCAACTTTACGTGAGTAAGCGTAGTTTACCAGAAACACGTACTGATCGTAACATACACTGGTCCAATAACCATCCTTATCCTGTAACGAAGGAGGTACACTATCTTTGTTGTACTCTTGTTTAAGTAACTTTGCATCAGAGGACAACTTAATCATCGTTTCCCTGGGCGCAATTATTAAATCAAAGCCATCACCATCAGCAGAAATAGTTTGTCCCTTATCAGCAAATTTATATACTAATTTAGTTTTGGTTTTCTCCTGGTATTCATTTAACAACGCTCTGGTCAAATCTTCAGGTAACACAGAATAAACTTTTATTGTATTTTCGGAAGCAGCATTTACGCTGGCAGTCTGAATAACATCAAAACGCAAAAACCAAAAGCAGATGATAACCAGCAGAAGTAAAAGCCAACTTTTATGCTTAATCATGGGCATAAACCCTCACTTATCTCTTGCGAAGCTTAGAGTTTCTTGTGTCCTTACGTACATTATCCTTTTGGAGCACTTTGCCTTTAACTCTTGATCCCGAGGCTTGAGGTCCCTGGGACAAGCGCAGCAAGCATTTAGAATCGTTCCCAATTAAATCAAGACGATTTGCCATTTGCAACGCTTCTTTTACCAGTGTCCTATTCTTAGGATTTTTATATTGCATCAACGCTCTTTGCATAGCCTTTTCATGCGGATTTTGCGTAACAAAAACTTTCTTTCCTGTTACTGGGTCTACCCCTGAATAATACATGGCGGTTGAACAACTCCCCGGAGTTGGTATAAAGTCTTGAACCTGTTCCGGATGATGGCCAGTATCACGAAGAAATTCAGCTAATTCTACAGCATCATTTATAGTGCAGCCTGGATGACTTGAAATAAAATACGGCACTACAAATTGTTTTAAACCTATTTCCTCGTTTTTCTTGTTAAACGCCCGCATAAATTTTAAATAAACTTCTTTGCCGGGCTTGCCCATGCATTTCAGTACGCCCGGCGAAATATGTTCCGGTGCTATCTTTAGCTGTCCGCTGACATGATAACGGCAAAGTTCATCCAAAAACTCATTAGATTTATCTGCCAATAAATAATCATATCTAATGCCTGATCTTATGAAAACTTTCTTAATACCAGGCAAAGCTCTGATTTTTTTCAACAACGATATATAATCGCTATGGTCAGCATCAATATTCTGGCATACATCAGGAAACAAGCATTGGCGGTGCTTGCAGGCGCCAGTCTTTAACTGTTTTGAACACGCCGGATGTCTGAAATTCGCAGTCGGTCCACCTACATCATGAATATAACCCTTAAAATCAGGTAATTCAGATATCAGTTTCGCTTCGCGCAAAATTGATTCATGGCTGCGTGCCTGAATAATTCTTCCCTGATGTGAATGAATTGCGCAGAATGAACAGCTGCCAAAACAACCACGTTGACTTATAATACTAAATTTAACTTCTTCAATTGCCGGAACGCCGCCTAATTTCTCATAGCTTGGGTGATACGTTCTGCAATAAGGGAGATCATAAATAGAATCCATTTCTTCTTCAGTTAATGGATACGTTGCTTGATTCTGTACTACATACCTACTTGCAAACTGCTGAATAACTATCTTACCATAAAAAGGGTCCTGTTCGTCACTTTGTAATTTATAGGCATTTGCCAATAATTTTTTGTCTTGAAGTATACTTTCATATGACGGTAATGATACATACTGTTCTGTAACATTCTGCAAATCATCACAAACATACGAAGTACCACGCACATACTGAATAGTGCTGATGTCAGCGCCGCCTGCAAGGTAATCAGCTATTTCAACGACTTGCTTTTCACCCATACCATAAATGAGCAAGTCGGCACCGCTTTCTATAAGAATAGATGGCAATAACTTGTTTTCCCAATAATCATAATGAGCAAATCTGCGCAGACTAGCTTCAATGCCGCCGATAATAACTGGCAAATCTGGCCATACTTTTTTTGCCAGCTTAGAATAAACAACAGTTGCATGGTCGGGACGTTTTCCCATAATTCCACCCGGCGTATAATTATCTTTTTTGCGTAATTTGCGGGCAGCAGTATAATGGCATAACATGGAATCAAGGTTTCCCCCTGAAATAAGTACACCAAGACGCGGTTTGCCCAGCGCAGTCAGACTTTTTTCTGCTTTCCAATCTGGCTGACTAAGCATAGCAACTTTGTACCCCTTAGACTCAAGAACCCGACATATTACTGCCGGGCCGAAAGAAGGGTGATCAACATAAGCGTCACCGCTAATAAATAAAAAATCTATTTGTTCCCACCCACGCTGCTGTATTTCCTCAAGCGTAGTCGGCAAAAATTCACTCATTAGTTATCCTCCAAAAACTATTTCTTAAATGTGCGCACAACAATTCCATTTTCATCAGGCGCATATGGTATTAACTGACCATTGCAATTAATTTTTGCAACACGGACATTACCAACTTTTATTTGTAACTCTTTTTCAGCTTTCCAATTAACAGTCTTGCCAGCGGACATCATACCCATAAATACTTCTTTACCATCAGCGTAAGCTTCCGTCCAGCAATCGCCACTAAATTCAACTTGTGCTTCAATATTTGCGGCATC
>CAYTOV010000002.1:33331-39949 GCA_964439485.1 uncultured Acidaminococcales bacterium
TTTGGTTTTACGCTGGTTAATTTGTTCAGGCTGCTTATGCTTAATATCGTTTGTATCAGCTTGAACTGGATGCTCATGTTTTTTGTTTGCTTCAACCTGTTCCTTGTACTTTTCCACCATAGCTGGTCCATTAAGGCCTATGTAATTAGCATAATTACGAATGAAACCCTTTAAATAAACCTCACCAGGGACCAGGTTAAACTGTTCATTTTCTATCGCTTCCAAATACAATACTCGAATGCTTGTTGCTTCAGCTACCTGCTCAATAGTAATTCCCTTGGCTTCACGAGTATTTTTCAAAATTTCTCCAACACTCGACATTTCTATACCTCCTGGGCAATTTACTGATTCTTAGTAAAAAATCTTGATTCAATTTCTGACTGGTTCATTATTAATTCACGTGGTTTACTGCCCATGGCAGGTCCAATAATTTTATAATCCTCCATCGTATCAACCAAACGTGCAGCTCTCGTATACCCTATGCGGAATTTTCGCTGCAGCATAGATGAGGACGCTTGACGTGTATCCATTACCAAGCGGACAGCATCTTCAAACAACTCATCTTCAATCATACCATCGTTATTAACACTAATTTGTGATTTCTTAGTGTCACTTTCAAGCTCTTGCGTTGTAACAGCCTCAGAATAATCAACCGGAATAGATTGTGCCTTAATATAATTAACCAATCTGTCCAGTTCTTCATCTGACACAAAAGCACCCTGAACTCTTTGCGGTCTATTGGCCCCAATTGGATAAAAAAGCATATCACCTTTACCAAGAAGCTTCTCAGCCCCTCCCATATCCAAAATAGTTCTTGAGTCAGTCTGTGAAGACACAGCAAACGCAATCCTGGAGGGTATATTGGCTTTGATAATGCCGGTAATGACATCTACCGAAGGTCTTTGGGTCGCTAAGATCAAATGAATACCAGCAGCCCTGGCTTTTTGCGCTAAACGTAAAATAGCATCTTCTACATCGACAGCGGCCACCATCATTAAATCAGCTAATTCATCTATAATAATAATTATAAACGGTAGTTTTTCATCTATTACTTCATTGTAACGATTAATCTCACGAACCTGAGTATCAGCAAACAAAGAATACCGTCTTTCCATCTCCACAACAGCCCAGTGTAAAGCCGAAGCTGCTTGTTTAGCGTTAGTGACAACCGGAGTAAGCAAATGCGGAATACCATTATAATTTGTCAGTTCAACTACTTTAGGATCCACGAGTATTAATCTTACTTCCTCGGGAGCCGCTCTGAACAGGATACTGGCAATTATCGTATTGATACAAACGCTTTTACCTGAACCAGTAGAACCGGCAACCAAAAGGTGAGGCATTTTTCCAAGATCGGCAGTAATTACATTGCCAGCGATATCTTTGCCTAAACCAACACATAGTTTATTCTTCGATTTTTTGATTACATCACAATCAATTATAGAACGGAATGCAACTGCTTCATTTTTTAAGTTAGGAACTTCTATACCTATAGCTGTTTTACCAGGAATTGGCTCAATACGAATGCCCGGAGCTGCAAGTTTTAGTGCCAGATCATCTGACAAATTCACAATACGGCTAACTTTTACGCCCGGAGCCGGTTCCAATTCAAATCTTGTAACAGACGGTCCACATGTGATATTAACAACTTTGGCACGCACATTAAAATCGTTAAGAGTCCGTTCCAAAATTCTGCTTTGCTCTTGTGTCTCTTCGCTCAATATATTTTGCTTTGTGCGTGGTAACTGATGCAAGAGAGACATTGGCGGGTATTTGTAACCATTTGTATTTGCAGCAATTTCAGTCTTGAATAATCCAACATCCGCTTCTTTTAATTCCGGTAATTCCGGTACAATTTTCTTTTCTTTGACAGGCATGTCATTTTGGTCAACTATTTGTGACTTACGCTCATAGTCTGAGAATTTTTCCTGATCATAAAATGTACGTTTCTCTCTAATTTGTTCCTTGACCTGATTTAAAGAATCAGCTGCATTTTTTACACCATTCTCAGTAAGATCAACGGATTCCTTGATTGAAAATTTGCCGGAAACTAAAAGTGCACAAACAATACCGGCAGAAAGTACAATTATTGCTCCAGGAACACCAGCCAGTCTACGTAGGAAAAGAAGAAGGAAACCACCAACAAGGCCGGCTCCCTCCGGCAATCTTTCAGGCAGGAGCTCTTCTCCTAACGGAGTATAAAAATGGTGTAATAATCCCAAAAGACAAAGTAATAACAGTATCATCGAAAAGAACAATCGATTAATAGTTATTCCTTGATGTCTGGCTGCGAAATTAATGCCAAGATAGAATAAAAATGAAGGAAAGATTATTGCGGCTTTACCTAAAAAATTTTGCAAAAATTTTGCAGTAACAGCTCCCAGGCTGCCCATATTCAGACCATAAAGCGTAAGAAACATAAATACTGCCAACGTAACCAGAAACACGCCAAACAGCTCTTTTTGATTACTAACTACTTTCTTGTCTTTCTTTGCTCTATTATCCAAATCATGCACCCCACAGCTATAAGATTATGCGAATAATTATATTTCCATAATCACCGGCAAAATCATAGGTCTTCTGCGCGTTTTTTCATATAAGTATCTGCTTAAGGAATCGCGAACGGCAGATTTTATAGCCGACCATTCAGAAACACCATTTTCCTGACATCTATTAAGGGCGATCTGTACTTTTTCCTTAGCGTTTTCCATCAAATCATCGGCTTCACGCACATAGACAAAACCGCGAGAAACGATATCAGGACCAGATACAACACTACAATCCTGCTTATCAATTGTCACAACAACAATCAGGATGCCATCTTGCGAAAGTTGTCTACGGTCGCGCAACACTATATTGCCTACGTCACCGACACCCAAGCCATCAACAAGAACTTTTCCTGCTGTAACTTTTCCATTTATACTAATAGATTCTGGCGTTAGCTCAATAACAGATCCATTTTCACCAATAACAATGTTCTCCTTAGGCATACCCAAAGTTTGAGCTAATTTTGCATGCTTGACCAGCATTCTGTATTCACCATGCACAGGCATGAAAAACTTTGGTCTTACCAAATTATGCATCAACTTGATTTCCTCTTGGCTGGCGTGTCCGGAAACATGGATACCTGAACTTTTCTCGTAAATAACCTCTGCTCCAAGCTTGAAAAGATGATCAATGGTTCTTGAAACACCTTTTTCATTACCTGGAATCGGAGTTGCAGAAATAATAACAGTATCACCCGGTACAATGCCAATTTGTTTGTGGTCACTCATCGCCATTCTTGTTAAGGCTGACATCGGTTCCCCCTGACTGCCTGTTGTCATAATAACAACTTGTGAAGGAGGATAATTGTTTGTTTCGTTGACCTCTATCAAAGTGCCCTCTGGAATATTCAAATAACCTAACTCAATTGCGATATTTACGACATTAACCATGCTGCGTCCGATGACAGCAACTTTTCTGTTGTACTTGACAGCAGCTTCGACAACCTGCTGAATTCTATGTACGTTAGAAGAAAATGTTGCAATAATAATTCTGTTCTGAGCATAGCGAAATTCTTCATCAAAAGTTTTCCCAACTATTTTTTCGCTTAGCGTATAACCAGGACGTTCAACGTTAGTACTGTCGGCTAACAGCATCAAAACGCCCTTGTCACCCAATTGTGCGAATTTACTAAACTGCGTAACTTGTCCATCGACAGGCGTTTGGTCAAACTTGAAATCACCTGTATGAATAACCGTACCAATCGGTGTATGTATTGCAATAGAAATCGCATCAGGAATGCTATGATTAATTCTAATAAATTCCAATTTAAAAGCACCGGCACGAATAACGTCGCCCGGCTGGATTGTTTTTAGTTGGGATGAAGATACGCCGTTTTGTTTCAGGCGACCTTGCAGAATGCCCAAGGTTAAAGCCGTACCATAGACTGGCAAATCCAATTTTTTCAAAACATAAGGCAAAGCACCAATATGGTCTTCATGCCCATGCGTTAAAAAGATAGCTCTGATTTTGTCTTTGTTTTCCGTTAAATAAGAAATATCTGGAATTACAAGATCAATACCAAGCATATCATCTTCAGGGAAAGCTAAGCCTGCATCGACAACAATAATATCATCACCGTATTTAAATACGGTCATATTTTTGCCAATTTCACCTAAGCCGCCCAAAGGTATAATATTAAGTTTTTGTTGTGTTTTGTTCAAAAAACACACCTCCTGTTTTTTGTTTTAAGTTTTCCGCTCAATTGTTCTCCAACTAGCTGGGGTTATAGCCGAACATTCACCTTAAAGTCCATTATACAGCGACAGATGATATATTGCAAGAAGATGGCATTTTATGCAAGAAAACTTAACAAATTTACAAAAAAACCTCCTTGTTCAGTTTTTCAGCAGTAATGCTGTCCGAACAAAGAGGTTTTAGAAAATCAATTAATAATTAAGCTTGTTTAGCGACATCATTCTTGTTTTGCATTTTTTGCCAGCCAAATAATGCTACCAAGAGTATCGCACCTGCAGCATCGGTCATCAGGCCTGGATCAATCAGCAACAAACCGCTGACAAGGAAAAGTATCCTCTGTACCTTATTGGTTGGTCTTATGCCGTAACCAATCATAGAAACGCTTATTCCTACCATACCCACAATAGCGGTTAATGTTGCAAACGCCATGCCAGCAAAAGTAGTGTTAATCAATAATAATTGAGGATTATAAACAAAAACATAAGGGATAATGAAAGCGGCAATAGAAAGCTTTGCAGCAACTACGCCTGTTTTCATCGGATTACCGCCGGAAATACCAGCACCCGCATAAGCAGCCAAGGCAACAGGCGGTGTAACGTCTGCAATGATGCCGAAATAAAAAGCAAACATATGAGCAGCCAATACCGGAACACCCAATTGCACTAAAGCCGGAGCAGCAATTGTAGAAGTAATAACATAATTAGCGGTTGTCGGAACGCCCATGCCCAAAAGCAGAGAAGTAATCATAGTAAAAAACATTGCAGGCAACAATAAGCCACCAGCTAAATCTATCAGCGCGGTTCCCATCTTCAACCCAACGCCGGTTTTCGTTACAACTCCAATAATTATACCGGCAGTCGCACAAGCAATCAGCACGCCAAGGACGCCTTTAGAACCGTTGATCAAACCATAGACAACGTCTTTGAAACCAATTCTGGTTGATTTGCGCAAACAGGAAGATAGAATTGCCAATACTGTTGCTGAGAGAGCTGCACGCATCGGCGTAAATCCACTTATTAAGAGATAAATAATAACGATCAAAGGAATAGACAAATGACCCTTTTCCATCAGCAGAGTTTTCCATTTAGGCAGTTCGCTGAAAGGGATGCCTTTCAAATTCAAGCGTTTAGCTTCAAAGTGAACACCGAGCCAAACACCCATGTAATACAATAACGCTGGGATTGCAGCTGCCTTAGCAACGTCAATATAAGGAACACCAACAAATTCTGCCATCAGGAATGCTGCTGCGCCCATAACCGGAGGCATAATCTGCCCACCTGTTGAAGCCGAAGCCTCTACAGCGCCGGCAAATTCCTTACTATAGCCGAGTTTTTTCATCATCGGAATAGTAAAAGAACCGGAACCTACGACATTGGCAACGGAGCTACCAGATACAGTCCCTTCTAAAGCGCTAGAAATAACTGCTACCTTCGCTGGTCCGCCGGAAGCCCAACCAGCAATAGCATTTGCTATGTCAACAAAGAATTTTCCTAAACCAGTTACTTCCAAATAAGCACCAAACAAAATAAATAAATAGATGAAAGTTGAGGAAACACCCATCGGTATGCCAAAAATACCTTCAGTAGTAAAGAAAAGGTGACCGACCAATTCTTCTACTCCAACACCGCGATGAGCCAAAAGTCCGGGAACATAAGGACCTAGTAGTGCATAAATCAAAAATAGAATTGCAACTGTAACCATTGGCCAACCAACAACACGTCGGGAAGCTTCTAAAACCAGCAATCCTCCAATAAGACCCACTATAAAATCAGTCTGAGTATTCATACCTGCTCTCAAAACAAGGTCTTTATAAAAAATGACAATATACATTGAACAGGCAGCGCCAGCTAAGCCGAGCAGAACGTCAAACCAATTCATAGTGTTTCTTGACCAGCTTCGACGTGAAGGATAAAGCAAAAAAATCAAAATAAATCCGAAGGACAGATGGATAGCCCTCTGTAAGTGGGCGTCCAAAATGCCAAAAGTGGCAGTGTAAATTTGGAATGTCGCGAAGGCAATACAGATGGCTTTGACGATTATATCCCATATTCCGGTTAATTCACGTTTATCCGACTCCTGGTCATACTTTCGCAAAACTTCATCAGCAGTCATTTGTTTCATTTCTTCAGAGCTCATTTTTGCCCTCCAATTCTAATCTTGGAACCAAGTTTCATATCTTTTGACAACTTTGATTTCAACTAGGGTTCCTGGTTCATAAAGGTTGTATATAGGCAGAATATTACCGCCAAAGTAGATTTTAGGGCAAGCCTCCAACCCGGTACGTAATTTTAACGTTTGATATTCCCGATGCATCTCCAAAAGGAAATGCCCATCTCCCGTGGTTTTAAGCTTTCCTTCCGAGGCCATGAAAGGCAG
>CAYTOV010000002.1:40049-44067 GCA_964439485.1 uncultured Acidaminococcales bacterium
ATGATTATTTTAAGTCTCAAAAAAGTCCGGGAACCGGAAGAAACCGAATCCCGGACTTTTTGATTAAAATCAGCGTACAAGGTTTATTTTTCCTTAAAGTACTTATCTGCACCAGCAGCTACAGATATTGACATGCCAACCTGGCCGTTAGCTTTGGAAACATTTGAAGCTACTGCATGAGCAGCTTTCAAGCGATCTGTATTTGTAAAGATAGCTTTACTGATGTCATAAGTCAGTTGAGCATCCATTTTGTCTGTTACAACCAACATAGCCATTACAGCAACAGCGGAAACATCAGCTGCTTGGTTTCTGTAACTCTTTGCTGGAATTGTTACTTTAGCATAGAATGGATATTTGGCAATCAAAGCATCGGCTTTATCAGCAGCAACCGGCAATAGAACCAAATCTTGTTGAGTTGCAATATCTTGAATAGCTGCAGTCGGATGACCGGCAGTAACAAATGCAACATCAATATTGCCATCTTTCAAAGCATCGGATGCTTCACCAAAAGAAAGATATTGAACTTTAATATCATCATAAGTAATACCGTAAGCACCTAAAATCTGACGGGCATTTGCTTCAGTACCGCTGCCAGCAGCACCTACTGCAACGCGTTTACCTTTAAGCTGGTCAATAGAGGTTACTCCGCTTTTTGCTATTGTAACGATTTGAACTGTCTCAGGATACAAAGTTGCAAGACCTTTTAAGCCAGCAACCTTTTTATCTTTAAACATTTCAACACCATTTGCTGCATAATAAGCTATATCATTCTGTACGAAAGCAAGGTCAACTTTTCCCTGTTGCAACAAGTTGATGTTTGCAACGGAAGCACCAGTACTTTGAGCACTGGCATTAGCTCCAGGAATATTTTTATTAAGAATATCAGCAACAGCTCCGCCTAGAGGGAAATACGTACCAGCTGTACCACCTGTAGCGATATTAATAAATTTTTGAGCAGCAGGTTTCTTATCATCTTTCCCGGATCCCCCACAACCGGCAATCAAGGTTCCAACCATAGTTAAAGCCAACATAAATGCAAGAACTTTTTTCATTAACTACCCCTCCTAATGTTAAGTTTTTGGTAACTCACCCGCACAAGTATATACCCACATCACCACCTACGCCAAATAATCGTAATACGCACATCTTTAGTAGCGATTCGACAGACTTTGCCTTATTTCCTGCTTAATATTACTCATGTATAATGTATTTTTTACACTTATTGCAAAATTCTATTTTTCACATTGTTTTGCATGCATTTCACTTTTATGTTATCATAATTTGTGTTGAAATTATACCAATTAAAAGGATGTGTGCTTTAATATGAAACAAGCAGCTTATACCGTCAAGTTGTCAAAGACGCTATACCAAAACACCTACCGCTGTACTTTGAGTAATGAAAATGAAGAAGTTATTGGTAATTTACGTGTAGTACCAGGGCTACCACTTGATCGTAGTGAAGTTCCGGAAAATGCTCCTACTGTTCCACCATATCTTTTGGTAATTGTAGACGACGCGGATATAAATAAAGACAATCTGATTGATTTTGAGGAACGTACTTCATACGCTCTTTTAAAGCGTTTCTCTACAGAATACTTCGTACCCCAGCACTGCCAATTTTACTACCCGTCACCAGCCTTCGTTTTTGAACAAGCTGACAGCACGACCACCCCTATAATGTAAAACAGTAATAAATACTTAAGCCGGTTATTTACACAAATAACCGGCTTTTTTATATCCAAATCAGCTTTTAATCAAGCTTAAATATGTAAATGTCATTTTCATTAAAAATTAATTGCAGTCGATTTTTGTCTGTTACCATTAACCTACGATATTCAAGCCCACGTACAACTATATATTTAGTACCGCTGGTTTTAAATAAATTGGCAAAATCAGATGTTTCCGGTTTCATTTCGATTCCAGGAATATTGGCATAATACATAAACCCAGGTCGCAAAAATTTATCAATATGTACGGTAACACCTTTGTCACAATTTGCCAGATAGTAATCAGAAGCCGTTTTAACGCTAAACCTGCCGCTTACTGTAGGCAACATAAAAGTAAACACAACCACCATGGTAAGGATACCAGCGGCAACATGAAGCCATGAAGCTAAAAGCGCATCCTTAAAATGTAAAAATGCGGTACCAATACCTAGTGCCAGCAGTAACGTTATGCCTGCAAGAACTGTAGAACCAAAACTCATTTCTGGTAACTGCTGGCCGCCAAAAAACCAAACGGCGGAAAGAACCCCGAACATTATAAGACTGGGGATAGCCAGCGCTAATTCTAATTTAGGAAATCTTTCCCGACTCACTCGCACAATATTCCACCCTATTATTATTGCTAAAGGTGGAAATAATGGGAAGATATAAGATACTAACTTTGTCTTTGATATTGAAAAAAATAGAAAAACAAAAATCCACCAAATATGCATAAACATCAAATTCTTAAAACTATCGCCAGAACTGTCTGTAATGCTCTTTTTCACTGCATCGAACAACATGCCGGTCCAAGGGAAAAGGCCAACTAAAATTACAGGTATATAATAATACCACAGCACACGGTCAGGATGTTCGGCTGTAGTAAATCTGGTCATATTGTGAAATCCAAAAAACGTATCAATGAAAACTTGTCCATGTATTTGGTACATAAAATAGTACCAAGGTCCTGCTACCAATAAATAAATGACAGCGCCTAAAGGTATATGCATTTTTTTCAAAGTACGCCATTCGCCGCTGGCAAGGAAATATAGAAAGATGATTGCGCCTGGAAAGACAACCCCAATTGGCCCCTTAGTCAAGGTAGCCAACCCCATCAAGACATACATCAGTAAAAATTTACTATTCAGAAAAGCCAAAATAGCGCCAGTCATAAAGAAGAGCAATGTCATGTCAGTAACAGCTGCTTTTCCCAGATAGAAAAACTCTAACGAGGTTCCAAGTACAAGCGCTGACCAAAAACCTGTTTCTTCGTCAAAAAGGCGCTTGACCGCATAGTAAAACATCATAACAGTGGCTACGCCCATAAAAGCAGATGGGAAACGAGCGGCAAAGTCGTTAACACCAAACACATTAAAAGTTCCAGCCACCAGCCAATAATACATTGGCGGTTTATCATACCAAAAATCATTGAAAATTCTTGGTGAGGTGTAATCATTAAACTGTATCATTTCCCGTGCTGTTTCAGCATATACTGGTTCATCAGGATCAAGGAGAGGTATGCCTCCCAGCCCATAAAACAAATTAAAGCCCAGCAAAATCAAAAGCAAAAGTGCCCGAAATCTTTTATCCAAGCTAGTTCTCCTCCCTCGCTAATTCTGCAAAATAAGCATATGTCTTCAGCAAACCTTCCGGTAAGGTTGTTTGCGGTAAAATTCCTAACTTCTGCTTTAGATTTGTATTGTCTAAGCATGAACGATAGATATCACCAGGTCTCTCTTCCCTACGCTCAACCTTAATTTCTTTCTGTGCGACCTGCCCAAAGTTATGTATAAGTTCGTTGATACTTACTTCAATAGCATTTGATACATTTATAGTATGATAACCTTTGACATCGAGAGCGGCAATTATAGCCGCAGCAATATCACCTGCGTAAACGAAATCACGCGTTTGCTCACCATCGCCAAACAATGAGATGGGCAAGCCTTCTGCTATACGTTTAGCAAAAATACTTACTACGCCGCCTTCTCCACCGTTACCCTGGCGCTCACCATAAACGTTTGCAAAGCGAAAAACGATTGCATCAAGGCCATAAAGTTCGCTATAAACACGCAAATAATGTTCAGCAGTCATTTTAGTTATGCCATAGAAAGACATAGGAACAGAAGCCTCATTTTCTTTCAAAGGAACATTTATATTGTTTCCATAAACAGCCGCGCTGGAAGAGAAAATTACTCTTTGTACAGAATGCTTTCTGCAACAGTTTAAAACATTTATTAATCCCAAAATGTTGATATCTGCATCCTCATCAGGATGTTCCAGTGAATAAGGTACCATCGTCTGAGCAGCCAGATTAA
>CAYTOV010000002.1:44167-48134 GCA_964439485.1 uncultured Acidaminococcales bacterium
GAAAAATACAAAATAAGATTTAGCAAAACCATACGACCCATTATCAGCTGGTAAGGTATATTAAGGCCAAAGCCGCTGATGAAAACAGGTACGACCGAATAGATAGCCAGTAAACTAAGTCCTGATTCAATAAAAGCCTTGAATACTCTGAATGGATTTTTTCCAAGCAGAATAGAGGCTTTCCGAAAATCTTTATACCACAAAAAAGCCTTGCGGCGAATAGGTTTTGAAAAGTTTCCAGTTATAGCATAAAGCCACTGCTCCGGATAGCGGGTATTCATAAAGCAAACCATAGCTACAGGTATAGCGATGATTATTAAAGAAATTGTCAAAATTACGCTGGCAGGCACCCAGGAAACCAGTGCATGATCGTGGTATAAAATTAGCGGAATCAATAAAATAAGGAACAATATTGACATTGCTGTGCGGACAATTACTACAGCCGTTGCTTTAGCAACCGGGATTCCGGCCTTTTTCATGAAAAGGACCTGAGCAACAGCGCCACCGCTGGCTCCCGGAGTTATTAAAGCCAAAAAGTAATTACTCAAAACAACATTAATAGCTTCGCTAACGGTTAATTTTTCACCAGAAGCCTTTGTAAGATTCATCAGTCTTGTTCCATCAAAAAAAAGCCCGACAAACAAAACACCCAAAACAGCGGCTACTGACCAAGATTCAAAAATGGTCAGATATTCCAGAGCTTGGATGTCAAAAGTAAAATAAATAACCGCACAAGAGGTTAATACAACAACGATAAAAAAAACTACAAAGTGTTCCATTAACTTATTTCGCATAGTTCAACCCACCAAAATTTATTAGTGAAATTCCTTTTGTTTTAATTTTCTCGATATTCCTTGGTGCAACAAAAGCTGATAATTCATCTTCCCAATGATATCCCCAGGAATATAACTTAGTTAATTCATCACTGTGTAATCCAGGATGAGTCATGATTTCATTGTAACCATCAGGTAAATTATCAATTATTGTTTCAACAAGAGTATCATTCAAGCTGCCGCCAGCTAACATGCCGAAAAAATGGTCTGGAAAGAGAATCCCGGCATTTTTCAACTTTTTCCTTGCAAGTTCAGAACATACAGTAAGTCCTAAGCGCCCGATGATTCTTCCCAAGCCGGCAGAATAACCACCCGTCCAAGTAATACTTTCAGCAGGCACTCTTACCTTATCAATACCATATTTTTCGCAAAGTTCAATTACTATGTCAATAAGGCCAGGTAAAACGTGTAAATGCTGATGGCTGTCGAAATGCGTAATAGTCAGTCCTGTTGACAACCCTCGCTCTATCTGAGCTGATAACTCAGCTTTAATTTCATTTTTACATACTTTACCAAGGGTAAAGTTCTTTATAAACCCCACATAATCTAATGGGAAAACCCCATTTTCATCGAGCAAAGAAGTAACTTTTTCTGGTGACAGCAGTGGCTTGACGCCACCAACCAAAGTCAAATGTATGCCTATTCCAAGCGCAGGGTTAGCTTTCGCCAATTCTACCGCATTGTCAAAAGCCGGGGCGCTGCACATTAAAGAAGTGCTTGTAATGCACCCTTCTTTAAACCCTTTAATAATGCCAGCATTAATATGTTCATGCAAACCGAAATCATCGGCGTTTATAATCAAGTATTTCATAGTGTGAACCCCGTTAGAAAGCGCATTTTATCAACGTTCCTTGTAATTTTAACACAAAAGGAAACGTTTTACTTCTTAATTTATTTTTTTATAATTGGAAAAATGTTTTTTTACAAGTTTTTCCAAAATATTTAAGCCAAATTCTTCTTTTATTTCTTTTGCCTGAGTAGTCGCTAGTTCGCCGCCACCTTTTGCCAGCTTTCTACCAGCTAAAATCGACAATTCGTCCATTACCATTAAAAACCGCTCCCGTGCCAGGACCGAGGCAGCAGCGACCGCAATATCTGCTTCAGCACGCTTTTGCTCCACCACAATCAAATCAGCAAATTCTTTTTCCAAAGCTTCTCTGATTCCACTATGCACAGAAAACTGATCAACCAAAGCATAGCTGCACTCTGGGCGCTGCTGCACAGCCTTTCTTATAGCAGAAATATGCCCATTAGCCAGCAAATGATTAAGATTTTTCTTTTCCAATCGCAATTGTTCATATCTGTAGTTATACATCTCGGGCTTCAAGGTAAGCACAGCATTAATAGGTGCAATTTCTTTAATAATGGGAGCTAGCCTAAGTGTTTCTTTATCGGTTAATACCTTGCAGTCTTTTACACCGATTCCAATTAATTCTTGAGCTATGTGGCTATCTACCAAGACAGCAGCAACTACGAGCGGACCAAAAAAGTCACCCTTGCCTGATTCATCTGAACCGACCCAGATACCGTTAAATCCGGCACAATTTTCTAAAAGGCTGATTGAATTTTTAAGTTCATTATTGGGAATATTCGTTTCAGCACATTTTTTAACATCGGAAGACGATAATGCTGCCATTGCAGAATTCATCAGCATGCCTTCCTGACCGCCCCAAACAATACTAATGCCTTTCTTTCCTTTGTAAACAGATAAAACAACCTTTTCATCGCCTCTGACTATTTGGAACTGCCTGCCATAGGGCAGTTCTTTTTCCTTTACAACTACATCAGGCAACATACTAAGTTGTTGACGAATATTTTCCAAATAACTTGAAAAATCAATCATTGAGATCTTCCTCTGCTTTTTTTATCGCTTCCTGCATAACCTTCTTTAAAGCTTTACCAGTTTTATCAGCAACTTTTCTACAATCTTCATACTCAGGCGCAACATTAACAATTTCTTCGTTATATGTAGCTATTTTAACAGCAACAGTGCCATCAGTGAGCTCCGCATCAACAAATCTGCGTGAGGCTATTTTGCGTTTGACCGGATAATACCGCAAGCCCAAGGAGCTCGTTTCCTTTAACACGGCTAACACAATCTGCTCCAGTCTTTCTGCCGAAACCAGAATTGATAACTTATGTGCAGGGCGTCCTTTTTTCATAATGATCGGCGTTACCCAAACATCCAAGGCACCTGCTGATAGAAGTTTATCAAAAACAAACGGATATATTTCGCCTGACATATCATCAATATTGCACTCGGCCACAAGCAAAGAGTCATTATTTTCTATACTAACTTCACCAAGATTAACTCTAACAACATTTGGAATAGACAAATCCCAGGTACCAGCGCCGTAACCTATCCTGCTGCCAGAAAAATAATTGGGCAAATCTGCCACCGGTTCTGCCAAAGTAGCCATTAAAGCCGCACCTGTAGGCGTAACAAGTTCCTTTTCTATACTGCCATGATAATGAGGAATGTTTTTTAATATTTCTGCCGTTGCTGGCGCCGGTATTGGCATTAATCCATGTGCGCACTGAACAAACCCGCATCCTGTCTGTATTCTGGAAATATAAATTTTTTCTATCCCTAAATACTCTAACGCTAGTACAGAGCCAACTATATCTATTATGGTATCAATAGCGCCAACCTCATGAAAATGAACCTCATCCACCGGTTTACCATGCACACGCGCTTCAGCGACAGCTAAAACATTAAAAACTTTCAGTGCTTTCTCTTTGACTGATAAGCTCAATGTTGATTCATTAATTATTTCAGTTATATCAGACAAGTTGCGATGTTCAGCATGCTGATGAATTTCTGCAGGCATTTCATGATTATGTATGTGTTCATGTTCGTGGCTATGGGCATGCTCCTCATCACGTAAGTGGTCATGATGGTTTTTGTCGTGATGCTCATGTTTCTCTGGTAAGAGTACATTAAAATAGCTGGCTTCTATGCCACACTTGTTCACAGTCTTATAAATAATTTCATAATTGCCTAAATGCATTTTGGCTATTTCATCAGTTATATATTCAGCAGGAACGCCCAGATTCAGCAAACCGCCAAGAAACATGTTACCACTTATTCCGCTAAAAGCTTCAACATAGATAGCTTTCATCTTATCACCTCA
>CAYTOV010000003.1:0-12660 GCA_964439485.1 uncultured Acidaminococcales bacterium
TGGAAGATATTGAACAGCTTGTCTTGAGCCAGCTTTCAGAATTAAAGATAAACATAAAAGCTATAGCCGGAATTGCGTCTGTTGATTTAAAAAAAGATGAAAAAGGGCTGCTGGCTTTTGCAGAAAAATATAGATTGCCAATTAGTTTTTACACTGCCGCTGAGCTGGAAAGTCAGCAAGGTGAATTCAGTTCCTCTGAATTTGTGCAGTCAATAGTTGGTGTAAGCAATGTTTGTGAACGGTCTGCAGTAGCTGCAAGTGAAGGCGGCAGCATAATATTGTCTAAGACAAGCCAAAATGGTGTAACATTGGCAATTGCAAAAAAAGACTGGCTGATTAATTTCAGTAAATAATAGGAGGCAGAATATGACGAAAAAAGTATATGTTGTGGGGTTAGGACCTGGTGGGGTTGAACAGATGACAAGACGCGCACAAGAAACCTTGGCTGCATGTGATGTCATTGCAGGATATAATGTATATATCGATTTGATTAAGGACGATTACAAAGATAAAGAATTTCTTAGTACAGGGATGAGAAAAGAAGTTGAACGCTGCAAACTAGCAATTGAGGAAGCTCTTAAAGGCAAAACAGTTGCCATGGTTTCCAGTGGTGATGCAGGTGTTTACGGTATGGCCGGCATTATGTATCAAATAGCTGCAGAGTTTCCTGAGCTAGAAGTAGAGGTTATTCCTGGTATTACTGCAGCCTGCAGTGGCGCTGCTGTTTTGGGTGCGCCTTTGATCAGCGATTTTACTTTGATTAGTTTAAGTGATCTTTTGACACCTTGGGAGAAAATCGAAAAACGTCTGGACTTGGCTTCCCAAGCTGATTTTGTAATTTGTTTATATAATCCTTCCAGTTTTAAACGTCATGATTATTTACAAAAAGCATGTGATATCATGTTGAAAAATCAACGCGCTGACGTACCAGCAGGTATCGTTAGAAATATCGGGCGTGAAGGCGAAGAATATGAGATAATGACATTGGCTGAATTGCGCGACGCGCAGGTAGACATGTTTTCAACCGTTATAATAGGTAATTCTCAGACAGAGGTCATTAACAACAAGATGGTCACACCAAGAGGTTATAAAATCTAATGAATAAGAAACCGCTTATTTGGTTGATTGCCGGAACTAGTGAAGGGCGAAAACTAATTAAAGCATTAGACGGCAGTAATGTTGAAATTATTGCTTCCGTAGCAACTGAATATGGCTCATCCATTATCGAACCGCAGCAAAATTTGAAAGTCATAGCTGAACGGATGAATCTTGCAGCAATGACCGCATTCATTGAAAATAACAGGCCGGATTGCGTTGTTGATGCCACGCATCCCTATGCCGTAATAGTAACAAAAACCATTAAAGAGGCTTGCGAAGCCACCAATTGCCAATACCTGAGGTTCCTTCGGCAGGAAAGTTCAACTGAAGGTTGTATAGAAGTTGATTCCTATCAGGAGGCAGTTGAATTTCTTAACGATGTTAAGGGTAATATATTTTTAACAACGGGCAGCAATAATTTGGAGTTTTTTACGAAACTTGCCGATTATCAAAACAGAGTAACGGTAAGAATACTGCCCATGCAAAATTCACTGGAAAAAGCTTTGCAGCTTGGCTACAAACCAACTAACATAATATGCATGCAAGGTCCATTTAGTGAAGAATTGAACACTGCAATGTTCAATTCAACCAATGCAAAATTTATAGTTACCAAAGATTCTGGGAATACCGGTGGATTTGAAGAAAAGAAGAACGCCGCAGCGGCGGCTGGAGCAACACTAATAGTAATTAAGCGTGAACCTGAAAATGAAGGCATTGATTTCGCGGCTATACTGGCAAAGATTGATGAATTATGTAAAAAAGTATAGCGTAGGGGAGGCATTCGGTTGCTAAGAGTTAATATAATTGGCATTGGACCAGGAAATACGGAATTGTTGACTAAGGAAGCTGCTCTCGCTATTGAGCAAAGCAACATCCTGATTGGTGACTCCAGAATGCTGGCGGATTATGCCACAAAACAAAAAAATACTTTTGAAACAATCAGCACAGCAAAAATATTGGAAATAATAAAAGACCTTGACCAAGAAAAAGATGTTGTCGGCATCTTGGTTTCCGGAGATATCGGTTTCTTCAGCCTGACAAAAACTATTGCTGATAAATTATCCGCTTGCGAAGTTAAACGCTTCTGTGGTATAAGCTCGTTGGTTTACTTTGCTCAAGAGCTTAATATGTCTTGGGACGATGCCAAAATAATCAGTATGCATGGACGCAATAATAATTTAGTTGCTGCTGTAGCTCAAAATACAAAAGTTTTTGCGCTGACAGGGGGAGAAAATTCACCGGCCAAGTTATGCAGGGAACTATGTGACTACGGTTATGGTAATACACTTATCTATGTCGGAGAAAATTTATCTTATGCAGACCAAAAGATTACCAAAGGTTTTGCCAGTGAGCTAGCCAATATGGAATTTCCATCATTATCAGTAATGATGATTATCAATGACAAGGCGCTTGATGCCGGCCATTACGTGCATGGCCTTCCTGACGATTTTTTTGTTCGCACTAAAGTCCCAATGACCAAGCAGGAAATTCGGTCGATATCTTTATCAAAATTATCACCAAAATGTACGGATACAATCTATGATATTGGTGCTGGTACCGGGTCGGTGTCTGTGGAACTTGCCCTGATTGCCAAAAACGGAAAAGTTTGGGCATTTGAGCGTAATCCTGAAGCTATTGAATTAATTAGGTTGAATAGCAAGAAACTCAATGTTCAAAATTTGAAAATAATTGAAGGTGAAGCCTCAACAGAAATAAAAGAAGCCCCGGCACCGGATTGTGTTTTTATCGGCGGCAGCGGCGGCAATCTTCATTCTATGCTTGATACAATCTACTTGAAAAATAAAGAGGCAAGATTGGTAATCAACGCTATTACAATTGAAACATTGTCTTCTGCTTTGGATTATTATAAAAATAAAAGTGACTACGAAATTGAAATCGTAAATGTTTTTTGTGCACGTTCACAGAAAATAGGATCATATAATTTAATGAAAGCTCAAAATCCTGTGTATGTGATTTCTGCAAACAGGAAAGGAGAATAACATGGATTTTTGCGCACCTCGCTTTATGATTACTGCGACAAATAGTGGTTCTGGTAAGACAACAATCACGTGTGCCATATTAAAAGCCTTACTAAACCAAGGACTAAAACCTGCTGCTTTTAAAGCCGGACCAGATTATATTGATCCGATGTTTCACAGCAGAGTGGTTGGGGCAAAATCGCGCAATCTTGACATTTTTATGCTCGGAGAGAATACCTGCCGATATTTACTCGCGAAAAATTCGAAAAACTGTGAAATAGCAGTTTTAGAGGGTGTAATGGGTTATTATGACGGCATAAGTACCACAACAGATGGAAGTGCTTACGCCTTGGCTAAAGAAACCAAAACACCTGTCATTCTAGTAATAAATGCTGATGGTGCGTCATTATCTTTGGCTGCTTTGATCCAGGGCTTTAAAAATTTTAGAGCGGATAGCAATATTCATGGCGCGATTTTGAATAATATAAGTCCTATGACTTATGCATATTATAAAGATATTATCGAAAAAGAAACCGGTGTGAAGTTGCTTGGCTACATGCCAAAAATGGAAGGGTGCGGTTTTGAAAGCAGACATCTTGGATTAATAACTGCTGAAGAAATCAACAATTTGCAAGTAATTGTTGACCGCCTTGCTAAACAGGCAGAAGCGACTATAGATTTAAAAAGCATTATCGAAATAGCAAAGACAGCGCCTTCACTAGACTATGAAGCTCCTGCGATAGATAAAGTTGCAAATGTCAAAATCGCAATTGCCCAGGATAAGGCCTTTTGTTTTTACTACCAGGATTCGTTGGATTTATTATGCGAAATGGGTGCAGAGCTTGTTCCTTTCAGTCCGTTAACAGATTCTGAATTGCCTGCATGCGATGGACTTATTCTCGGTGGTGGGTATCCGGAACTTTATGCTGAAGCCTTGTCAGAAAATAAAAGCATGCTTGCCAGCATAAAAAAATATATATTGGCGAAGAAACCATGTATCGCTGAATGTGGCGGCTTCATGTATCTTTTAGACAAATATACAGACAGGGAAGGCATGGCATGGAACTGGGTTGGCGCCCTCACAGGCGAAGTATGGATGACCAATAAGCTGAAACGTTTTGGTTATATAACATTAGAGTCACAGAATGACAATGTGTTAGCTAAAAAAGGCGAAAAAATAAATGGCCATGAGTTTCACTATTCAGACAGTACAAGCAACGGCGACAGCTTTTTAGCGAAAAAACCGTCATCAGCTGCTGAATGGGAGTGTATTAATGCTGATGATAGCCTTTGCGCGGGCTACCCTCACATGCATTTATATGGTAATATTAGTTTTGCGGCAAATTTTATCCGCGCTTGTTCCAATAAATAAGACTAATATTTTTAGGAGAGTTATCAGCCTATGATTACAGTATTGGCCATTGCATCCGGTTTCATCCTTGACCTGATTTTTGGCGATCCACATTGGTTACCTCATCCCATTTGTTTGATAGGTAACTTAATTGCATATATGGAAAAGTTTTTACGGAAGATTTTTGGCAGTAATGAAGAAAATCTGCTTGTAGGGGGATTAGTACTCGTATTAACCGTAACGGCTGTTTCTTTCTTTGTGCCTTATTTAATCCTTAAATGGGCCGTTTCTGTCAATCCACTGTTTGCATACTTGCTCGAAACTATCATGTTTTATCAAATTTTCGCGACGAAATGTTTGGAAAATGAAAGCATGAAGGTTTATAAAGAGCTAAAAAACGGTGATTTAGCCGCAGCCAGAAAACAGCTTTCCTGGATTGTTGGCAGAGATACTCAGGAACTTAGCGCTGAAGAAGTAACAAAGGCAGCAGTAGAAACAGTTGCGGAAAATACTGCTGACGGCATTATCGCACCAATGTTCTTCATGTTTATTGGCGGGGCTCCACTGGCTTTTCTTTATAAAAGTATAAATACCATGGATTCAATGGTTGGTTATAAGAATGATAAGTATCTCTATTTCGGCCGCTGTGCTGCCAGGTTGGATGACATAGCCAACTATATCCCTGCTCGTCTGGCAGGAATATTTATGATAGCAGCAAGCTTCTTCCTGAATTATGACTATAAAGCGGCAGCAAAAATTTTCATGCGAGATCGTTACAATCATCTAAGCCCTAATTCGGCACAAACTGAGTCTGTTTGTGCTGGCGCTCTTAATATTCAATTAGGCGGAGGGCATTTTTATTTTGGTAATTTTGTGCCTAAAGATACTATTGGTGATGATATAAGACCGGTAAAGGCTGATGACATAAAAAGCATCAATAGTTTAATGTATCTGACAGCTATTATAAGTCTGGTAATTTTGGCATTAATAAAACTTGCAACACTTATGTGGTAAAGGATTGGTCATTATGTATAATTATGTGCATGGCGGAGATATCTATTCTTTGCCAGAAGGTAAAAAAATAATAGATTTTTCCGCTAATATTAACCCTCTTGGACTTCCGAAAGGGGTAAAAAATGCGCTAAAAGCTGCAATTAATATTTGTGCAGATTATCCGGATCCTTTTTGCCGCAAACTTACAGAGAAACTTGCCAAATATCATAATTTGGAACAAAAGGATATCTTTTTGAGCAATGGCGCTGCCGATGTTTTGTTTAAGCTGGCTTTAGCTATCAAACCTGGCAAGGCGCTTCTTCTTGCTCCAACCTTTGCTGATTATGAGAAGGCTTTATCAACGGTAAATTGCAAAATCAATTATTTTAATCTAATTGAGGATAATGAGTTTTGTGTTGATGCCAGCATTTTGGCTCAAATTAATAATGATACCGATCTGGTCATTATTTGTAATCCGAATAACCCAACAGGACAATTAACTGAAGAAACATTGTTGTTGAAAATATTGGATAAATGCCGGTCAACAGGAACTTATCTGCTGGTTGATGAATGTTTTATGGATTTTGTTGATCAGGAAAAAGCTTTTTCTTTTAAGAAATATCTGAGCGAATATGATAACTTAATAATATTAAAGGCTTTTACGAAAACCTACGCCATGGCTGGGATAAGATTAGGCTATTGCCTTACAGGCAATGAAAATATTATAGATAAGTGCAGAGAAAATGGTCAGGATTGGAGCGTTTCTACCTTGGCACAGGCTGCAGGATTAAGCGCCTTGGACGAAGAGGAGTATTTAACAAAGTCGAAGGAATATATCAAAAAAGAGCGCCATTATTTGCATCAAAATCTGCACATGCTTGGGTTTAAGGTATATGGCTCCGAGGCAAATTATATTTTCTTATCAGCTAAAAATTTACCAGGACTGGCGGAAAAGCTGCAAAGAGAGGGTTTTCTCATACGTAAGTGCGCAAACTATCATAACTTGGATGAGGATTATTATAGAATTGCAGTAAGAATAACTTCCCAGAATAGACTTTTAATAAAAGCGGTTAGGAAATTACTGAAGAATGAAAACATTGCTAGTAATAATTGACGGTTTAGGTGATGATGCGATACCGGAGCTAAACGGTAAAACACCATTTGACTTTGCCAGACATGATAATATAGACAAATTGATTAAGATTGGTTCTACTGGTTTTGTAAGCATTTGTGAAGATGATTTTACGCCGGAGAGTCTTGGCTGCATCTTACGGTTGTTGGGTGTAGAGCAGAGAGATTTTCCTCGTAACAGAGCATATTTGGAACTGCTTGCACATGACCGTGATATTTCAGAGTATGAAATGGTTTTAAGATGTAATCTGGTTTCAATTGACGATACAGGCAGAATAGTGTCTTTTAATGCTCAGGGGTTGACAGCAGCTGAAATGGAAGAAGCAGCATTAATTGCCGATGCTTTTTGTACGAACATAGAATTTCTGCACTTATCGCACTACAGGAATCTTTTAATTGTTGATAAAAAGCAAGACCTGTTGGATAATTGCCTGATAAATCCCCCACATGAAAGTTTGGGGGCTAATGTTGATGAGCTACTGGCTGATTTGAAAAACAATTCTCTGCTGATTAGTAATTTTATTGATGAAATGAAAAAGGCTTTGGAAAGATTTACGCGCAATGGAATTCGTTATATGTTTTACCCCTGGGGCGTGTCCGAAAGAAAGACAATGCAGTCTTTTGCAAAACTGCACAATAAAAAGAGCGGAGTTGTTTGCGCAACTGAAATTGTGAAAGGTATCGCACGTGCCATGGACATGGAACAACCTGATATTGAAGGTGGCACTGCCGATATAGATACAGATATAGCCGAGAAAGCTAAAAGGACAATAGAACTTCTTGATAAAGAAGAATTTGTGTTAACCCATTTTAATGGTGCAGACGAAGCAGCACATCGCTATGATTACATGGGCAAAGCAGATTTTATTAGCCGCATTGACAGGGAGTTTTTTGGTCAGATAGTTACTAAAATAACTGAGCCTACAAAAATACTGCTCTGTGGTGATCATGTTACCAGTTCAATAACAGGCAAACACTCTAAAGGAAAGGTACCTGTTGTGGCTTGCTATCTTAATCAGGAGAGTATGCCCAGTCCTTCTATAAATAGCTATCAAGATATTATTAAATTCTTATTCGAGGGGAGATAGTAATTAATGGCAAAGGCGATTATGGTTCAAGGTACGATGTCTAATGCAGGTAAAAGTCTTGTCACTGCTGGACTATGCCGTGTATTTAACCAAGATGGATATAAGGTTGCTCCTTTTAAGTCACAGAATATGGCTTTAAATTCTTTTATTACACGTAATGGCGCGGAAATGGGACGAGCACAAGTTGTGCAGGCTGAAGCAGCTAATATTGAGCCAAGTGCGTTGATGAATCCAATTTTATTAAAACCAACCAGCGACAAGGGCTCTCAGGTAATTGTCAATGGTGAGGCTATAGGGACCATGACAGCAAGTGAATATTTTGCCTTTAAAACACAATTAATCCCTGAAATAATGAAAGCTTATAACCAACTTGACGCTGAAAATGAAGTAATTGTCATTGAAGGCGCGGGAAGTCCTGCAGAGATAAATCTTCGTGGTCAGGACATTGTTAATATGGGTATGGCCAAAATGGCAAAGTCACCTGTTTTACTTGTCGCCGATATTGACAGAGGCGGAGTATTTGCTGCAATTTATGGCACTTTGATGCTTTTGGAAGAAGATGAAAGGGCCATGGTAAAAGGACTTGTAATAAATAAATTCCGTGGTGATATTGATATCTTACGTCCTGGTCTGGATATGATTGAAGAAAAGACAGGGATTCCGGTAGTAGGCGTTCTGCCTATGCTCAAAGTTGATATTGAAGATGAAGACAGCTTGTCGGAAAGACTTGATGGAAGAAGTGAGATTCAGGCAGTTGATATAGCGGTGATTAAAATACCTAGGATGTCAAACTATACTGATTTTAATGTTTTTGAACTTATTCCTGGCGTTTCCCTGCGCTATGTTAAATCAGTCGGTGAATTGCAAAACCCGGATATGATAATAATCCCGGGTACTAAAAATACTATTGGTGATTTATTGTGGCTGAGACAAAGCGGCTTTGAAGCTGAAATTCTCAAAAAAGCTCATGCAGGAACCGTAGTGTTCGGTATTTGTGGCGGTTATCAGATGTTAGGCACAAAACTTTCTGATCCGTTTGGTGTTGAAGAAGGCGGTGACGTTGCAGGCATTGGCTTGCTAAATGTTGAGACTATTTTTGCGGAAAAGAAGCGAACCATTCAGGTCGAAGGTCATTTCAGCAATGTACAGGGTATTTTTAAAGCATTATCAGGATGCCAATTTCATGGATATGAAATACATTCAGGTGTAACCAATTTTGCCATAAACAGCAGTCTTTCCAATATGAAACCAATCTATGAGGAAGGCGACATTGTGGCGGAAGGCTCACAAAATATTACTGAAGAAATGAATATTTATGGCAGTTATGTACATGGTATTTTTGATGGTGACGGAATAGCTAAGAGCATTGTTGATGCTTTGCTTGCCAAAAAAGGTATGAAGCCAGAGGATGTTCATACGATAAGTTTTGCCGAATACAAACAACAGCAATATGATATTTTGGCTGAGCAGGTAAGAAAAAATCTAGATATGAAGAAAATTTACGAAATTTTAAAGGCAGGCGTTTAAAATGGAACAGGGACTTATCCATATTTATTGCGGAGATGGTAAAGGGAAAACCACTGCAGCTTTAGGTCTTGCTTTGCGATGTGCGGGACGCGGAAACAAAGTTTTGTTTGTGCAGTTTCTCAAAAGCCGTCCGACTGGTGAATTGACAAGTTTGAAATATGTGCCAAACATAGAAATAATGCGTGGCAAGGAAATAATGAAGTTTACTTTTCAAATGACAGAGGATGAAAAGAAACAGGTTCTTTTAGAACATGAACAGCTTTTTGACCGCGTTATAGAAAAGTGTGCGGAAGAAAAGATAGATTTATTGATTCTTGACGAAGTTATCGGAGCCTGCAATACAGGTGTATTTAATATGGCAAGGCTAATTGATTTCATGAAAAATAAGCCGTGTTCAATGGAGATTGTTCTGACAGGGCGTGACCCCAAGCCGGAACTAATTGATTTAGCTGATTATGTTTCTGAAATTAAAAAAGTCAAACATCCTTATGATAAAGGGATTCCAGCAAGATCTGGCATTGAGATGTAGGAGGAATAGCATGAAATTACAAAATGTTTTACCAAATGATATAGAAAAACGCAGCATGGAAATTATTGCAGAAGAATTGGGCGAGGTTAAACTCGACGAAGAAAAACTTAGTATTATTAAACGTGTTATCCATACTTCGGCAGATTTCGATTATGTCCGTACACTTCATTTTTCTGAAGACGCAGTGCAGAAGGCATTGGAAGCTTTAAAAAATGGCGCAACTATAGTAACTGATACCAATATGGCTAAGGCTGGCATTAATAAGGCAGGAATGGACAAACTTGGCTGTAAGGCTGTTTGTTATATGGCTGACCCGGATGTCGCGGCTCAGGCAAAAATAGAAGGTTCTACAAGGGCAGCAGCATGTATGGAGAAGGCTTGCTTGATTGAAGGACCAGTAATTATTGCCATTGGCAATGCCCCAACGGCACTGGTACGTTTAGATGAATTAATTAAAGCTGGCAAGATCAAGCCGGAACTGATAATTGGTGTACCGGTAGGCTTTGTTAATGTTGTGGAAGCTAAAGAGCTCATTATGCAGGCTGGTGTACCTTATATAGTCGCACGTGGACGCAAAGGCGGTAGTAATGTTGCAGCGGCAATATGCAATGCCTTGATTTATAAGCTTACAAGATGAAGTTTTTATTGAATTAGCCTGAAAAGCTTGTTGACACCAGCTATAAGGTGTTGTAAAATATCTTTTGTTGATAAGTTAATTCCTCGATAGCTCAATCGGTAGAGCACTCGGCTGTTAACCGAGTTGTTGTAGGTTCGAGTCCTACTCGGGGAGCCAAAAATCTAACCGGACAAACGTCCGGTTTTTTGTTTGTTGTTAAATGCTTATTTTGAAGTTACAATAAACATATAGGTACGTTGGGAAAGAACTTATTCTAAGAAAATATCGAGGTGATAAAATGGAATTAATTAAGGTAGATTATGATAAGTGTATTAAGTGCGGAATTTGCGTTGATATTTGTCCTAGCTGCATTTTGGAAATGGGCGAAGCTGGTCCAGAGTGCAATTGGGATCGTGGATGTATGGCTTGTGGACACTGTGTGGCAATTTGCCCGACAGCGGCAATGGACAACGCGCATTGTCAGCTGGCAAAGCAAATACCTGTTCCTGCGCCGGTACTTGATGCTGAGACAGCCTACAATTTTTTAAGAATGAGAAGGTCAATCCGAAATTTCAAACCGCAACCGGTAGAGGAAGAAAAAATTACCAAATTGCTCGACGTCGCCAGATATGCTCCAACCGCTGGTAATTCTCAAGGGCTTTATTATATTGTTATTTCTGACGCAAAAACCATAAGGAAGGTTGCTGACCTAACGGCTGAGTGGATGCAGAAAGAAATTGAAGTCAACAGCCCTCACAGCAGGTATTTTTCTAATATCTTGCGGACTTATAATGATCGCAAGATTGACATTATCGCAAGAAATGCCCCGCAGCTTATATTTGCCTGCGCACGTAAATTAAATTTGACCGGAGTAAGCAATTGTGAACAGGCATGGTCTTATGCAGGCTTGTATGCACCAACTTTAGGCTTGGGGACGACAGTTGCCGGCTTTATCCAGACCTGTGGCATTTCTGGTTACGAGCCATTGGTGGAACTACTTGATATTCCGAAGAAGCAGCAAATAGTTGGAACCTTAATGGTTGGTTATCCAAAATATAAATATCATAGACTTGTTGAAAGACAGCATCTAAAAGTAGAATTTCGTTAAAACAGCCGGCCTTAGGCCGGCTGTTTCTGTTTAAGAATGAATTGTACTCTGCTATAATAGTGAGGAATGTTATTTCAAAACTGAGAGGGATATGTATGCAGCTTTCTTCAACGCAGTTTATAAGTATGATTGTTGTTTTGATTTTAGCTTCAATACCAGGTCTTCTCGCTGCCAAAAAGGTAAAATCTGAAGCTGATTATAGTGTTGGCGGACGTAAAGCTGGCAGTGTACTGGTTGCAGGAACTATTATAGGAACTATTGTCGGTGCGGCGGCGACTATCGGTACAGCACAGCTTGGTTTCAAGGTCGGAATAAGTGCCTGGTGGTTTACCGTTGGTTCTGGAATTGCTTTAATTGTGATGGCACTTTTTTATGCAAAACCATTACGTGATAGTGGTTTGACGACTATTTCTGAGTTTTTGGTTATAAACTATGGCAAAAACGCTGGACCTATTAGCAGTATTGCTGCTACCGTAGGTATTTTCCTCAGTATTGTGGCCAGCATGCTGACAGCAATACATTTAATTGCAGGGGTCTTTCACGTTAATTTATTAGAAGCGTCAGCAGTAATTATGATTGTTGTTTTGCTATCGGTATTTTTAGGCGGTATAAGTGGCTCAGGCATGGCAGGACTTGTGAAAGTAGGACTAATATTCGGAACAATTTTTATTGCCGGGATTTGGGCATATAATGACTTGGGCGGTATTAGCGGCATTAGAATGACCTTCCCAGCGACACCCTGGTTAAGCATGTTTGCGGGTGGTTCAGAAAAAGTTGTATATAATTTGCTATCTTTGATTATTGGCGTAATTTCAACTCAGAGCTACATACAAGCATTATTTTCGGCAAGTGACAGCAAAACGGCGTCAATTGGGTGCATTATTGCAGCAATTATTGTAATTCCTATAGGACTTCCTTCTGCCATAATTGGCATGTCTGTTCAAGCAAGCAATCCGGGAATTAATAGTATTGATGCACTACCTGTATATTTATTGCATTACATGCCGGATTGGCTTGGTGGTGCGGCAATTGCGGCTTTAATCTTATCAGCGCTGTGGTCAATATCAGGACTTGTTCTCGGTTGTGGCACTATGATTTCCCGTGACATATTTAAGGCGGTTTTTTGTTTTGAAAATCACCGTGTTTTGCTTTGGATAAATCGCAGCTTCGTATTTTTAATAACATTAGCTGCGGAAATTGTTGTTTTTTATAATTCCGATTCTTATGTTTTAGATTGGAC
>CAYTOV010000003.1:12760-27125 GCA_964439485.1 uncultured Acidaminococcales bacterium
TGATGCAAAAAAAGCAGAAAGCATAAAGCTGTTTTGAAAAAATAAATGTTTTTATGCAGGTAATTCAGAGTTAATATAGAATATAGCACGTATAGAGAGGCTTTCAATGATTTAAATATAATATAATATTGTAGGAGGGATTCAAATGGTAGGTGGAAAAACAATCATTAGCGAAGAGGTTTTTGCGGATTTAGCAAAAACAGCAATGAGTAAAGTGGAGAATGTCGCAGCAGCTCCTGAGGATGTAAGTACTTTGGCAGCAGTTGTAAAAAAAGTGGCAGATCGTGTTATTCCGCAGGTTATTGTCAAAAAGACAGATGCTATCGCCGGTGACGATGAAAATCAACAGTCAACTGTTGGTCGTGTTTCCTTCGAAATAAAAATTACAGTAATTTATGGTGCCAATATTCCTGAGACTACCACTAAACTGCGTCAGGTTTTGCTTGATGAGGTTGAGCATATTACCGGTTATCAGGTTGACAAGGTGGACGTAATTGTCGAGAAATTAGTAAAAGCAGAAAGTGTTGCTGAAAAAGAAGCATAAAAGTTTCAAATTAAAATGCGGCTGTTTTTTAGCAGTCGCATTATATTTTTGTCAAAGGGTTGATATTATGAACGCAGATATTGCAAATGTACTTGCTAAGATGATTAATTATGAACAAGGTTGCCCGCATAGAGTAAATCACTTTCTGAAAGTACACTCTTTTGCCAGAATCATAGGTGAAGCAGAAGGTTTAAACACTACTGAACAGTACATCCTGGAAGTTGCTGCAGCAATGCATGATTGCGGCATAAGAGCCAGTTTGCTTAAACATGGGTATTATAATGGCAAAATGCAGGAAGAAGAAGGCCCTGCTGTTGCTGAGAAAATGATGCTGGAATTAGGCATAGATGAAACAATACGTGATAGAGTCAGTTTCTTGATCGGCCATCATCATACTTATACCAATATCGACGGTATTGATTACAGAATATTAGTTGAAGCTGATTTTCTGGTAAATATTTATGAGGACGAGCTTTCTGCAGACGCTATAGAAAGTGTAAAGGAAAAATATTTTATCACAAAAAAAGGAAGAGAAATTTTGACCAGCCTTTACCAAATGCCTAATGAAGCAGGTAAATAAAAAATTCAAAAATTTTATTGCTGTTATTCGGTACACACTGATATTTAGTTTAATGCTAAAGATAAGTGTGTACTTTTTATTGGAGCCAATGTGGTAAAATAAATGTATATGCTAAGCGTCGTGGAACGCAGGAATGGACGGATAAAATGGCAGATTTATTTTGTGTGAAACTTGGAGAGACTATGCGGGGCACATTTGCCGAACATGTAAAGCAATATGCATATGGCGAAGCATTGTTAGTTTTACCGAACCGTTTTTTGCTTCAAAGCGAACAACAAAAGGGAACAGTGAGAGCTGTAAATATGGATTATTTACCTAACGAGATATTGCGTGCAAATAGGCGTGATAGGTTTGAAATGTTATCCAGACGCTCCCAAGAAATAATAGTAAAAAAGCTTATTGACGATAAAAAGAAAGCAGGTCAACTCAAGTATTTGCTCAACATCGCAGATGCGGATTCATTTGCCAAAATTGTCACTGGTTTTATAGGAGAACTTTCCCGTGCCGGTACTACTGCCGAGGAGTTTGCTGAAGCTGTGTCTGCCTGGGAAAGAAAGAACGGCTACGGGCTTAAAGATGAAGAGATTGCAAGCATTTATACTGATTATAGAAAAGTACTTAAAAAAAATAATTGGTATGATATTGATGGCTTGTACCGCCTGGCAACTATTGAACTGCAAAAGCCTGGAAGTATTATTCCCTGGCAAGCTCTTTTTTTTAGTGATTTTTATCAATTTGACCATCTACAGCTTGACCTTATCGCCGCCATTAAGGACAGATGCACTGTAAGTATTGGCATTGTTGGCGATATGAAAAATGATGAATTGTACGGAGCAACATTAAACACCATCGGTGATTTACTTGGCTGTGGTTTTAAATTGCATAAAGTAAGTGATTTAACTGACAGAAACGAAGAGCTGCAGCACTTTTGTCAGCACTGGAAAAATGACATTGTCGTTTTTGATAAAGAAGTAGAAAATATTAAAGTTTTTGAAGCCGCTAGTATAGAAAATGAAATGAGGACAGTGCTGGAAGATATCAAAAGAAAGCTTTCAAATGGCACTAGTTGTGAAGATATATTATTGGTTGTCCGCAACCTTGATTCCTATAATGGTTTGCGCAATTTATTTGACGAGTATGGCATTCCTACAACATTGCCAAAAATAACTAGTTTTTTGGCTCAGCCCATTGTGGAACTGGTTAACAGTCTTTTAAATTTAGCAAAAAATGATTATGATGTTAATGTTTTTTGTGATTTACTTTGTTGTAATTTTGCCAAGCTTCTGTATGATTTTGATGGTGAAAAAGTTGCAGAACTGCGTACAAAGCGGTATTTCGCTAATAGTGAACAATTAAAGAAGTACTTAAGCAGCAATGGTTATACAATTGACGGCAATAATGACATTGGTAAATTGCTTGATTGGGCTGCCAACTTGCCTGAATATGCAAAGACTGAGGAATATTGTCTGTTGCTGCGTGAATTAATTAAAGACTGGCACCTTGCTGAACGGTTTGGCGATTGTTATAAGCAAGGCACTTTATCACTGGAGGAACTGAAGAATATACTCCTGACAGAAAAAATCTGTTATGAGGTATTGGATGAAATAGAAAAAGTTTATAAAGAAAGTAAAGAAGCAGAAAAAAGAATACAAATTGATGAATTCACTAACATCTGGTGGGAGATCTCATCAGAAAAGAATGTTACTTTGGAAAATGGCAATTGCCAAGGTGTCTGTGTCCTTGAAGCTGCAAATGTACAGGGAATTTATTACAAGCAGATCTATATTATGGGCCTGCGGGAAAGCGAGTTTCCTTCTCTTAAGCAAGAAAACTGGTTATATAATGATAATGAAAGAAATACGCTTAAAATGCTCGGCATTGATTTAAAAAGCAGTGGCTCAGCACTGGTTGAAGATCAATTTTTCTTTGCTTCGACAATTGCTGCTGCAACGCAAAGCCTGACTTTAAGTTATTATGTTGATAATGAAGCAGGTATTTCCGGCTATTTGAATGAACTGAAACAATATTTCATGGAAAATAGCTTGCAGGCTTTAACAGAGAAAGCTAGTGTTTCAGACTGCTGGTCAGAAGAACAATTTGTTGAAAAGCTTTGTGGCCTGCAGGGATTAGCTGAAAAAGAAAAAAACTGGCTTGCTGAGCGAGTGGGAATGGATTATGAATTCCGGCGTACTTTGGACAAGGCTCGCTTTGCAAAAAATTCGCCTTATCAAGGTTGTCTTGGTACTGAATTGAAGAAAAAAATCAGAGCCAGCATGGGTGAATATTATAGCCCATCAGCTCTTGAAGTATATGCTTTTTGCCCATTTAAGTTCCTGGTGAGCAAGGTATGGCAAACTGATACTTGGCAGGAAGTAAGCGATGAAACAGAAGCTGTAGATCAGGGCGATTTGTACCATGTTGTTTTAGCAAAGTTTTTCGCCAGATATATTGGCAAAAATATCAGTTGTGAAGATGTCAGGACACTGGAAAATGATTTGCAAGATATTTTTCATTCTGTATGTGAAGAGTTTTTGCTTTTAGGCAAACTCAAAAAAACCGATTTTCTGGATACCGAGCTGCAACACATCTGGACAAAATTGCTAAGAGTTTTGTCTGCAGAGATTGCTTATCAGAAAGATCTTTACGCTAGCAAACGAAACTTGCTGCCTGCTTTTGTGGAATGGGGATTTGGCACCAATCAAACGGGGCATGTTTTTTGCCGTGAGATTGACGGTGAAAGAGCATATTTTACAGGCCGCATAGACAGGATAGATACCGACGACGAGAATTTGTTCATCACAGATTATAAAAGAACAAACGGGCCTGCTAAAAAAGATTTTGAGGCTGGTCTTGATATGCAAATGCCACTTTATGTCTTGGCAGCTGAAGAGTTTTTTGCAAATGACAAAAGAACGCTTTTGGGTGGCGGCTACTTCTCGATTGAAACTGCCCAAAGAAAGAACGGTTACTGGCGTAAAGAAGCGGAATTTTTGCCATGGCTAAAACGGGGGAATGACGATTGGCAGGCATTTTTGGAAAAGGCTGAAGATAGTCTGACTAGCTGCGTTCAGGGCATAAGAGCGGCTAACTACTACACAGAACCTAAAACGCAATGTCCGTCTTATTGTCCTGGCATAGATATTTGCCGCTATGCCCTGGTAAGTGAGCTACAGCAAGAAGGAAGTGAAACTGATGACTGATTTTACCCCTGAGCAGGAATGTGCAATAGAGACAATTGAGAGCAATATATCAGTTTCAGCCGGCGCTGGTTCAGGAAAAACGCGCGTCCTGGTAGAACGTTTTGTTAATATAATTGCGAAGGAAAAGGCAGCTGCGGATGGGATACTGGCAATCACCTTTACGCGTAAGGCCGCAAAGGAAATGCGTGAAAGAGTCAGAGCAAAACTGAATGTTTTGATTAAGGACACAATGAGTGACAGGCTTTTTTGGCAGAAGCAGCTAATACTGTTAGAACGTGCCCAGATAAGTACTATTGATAGTTTTTGCAGTCGCCTTTTGCGTGATAACCCTGTGGAAGCTCAGACTGACCCAACCTTTGTCACAACAGAAGAATTTGATTTAAATGATTTTTATTATGAAGAATCTTTGGCATACATGAAAAAGCTTTTGCAGAATAAAGATTCTGACTTGCAAAAGTTATTAAATGAATATGGTCGGTCGAAGTTGCAGGAAATGGTGAATCCTCTTATAGAAAACCTTCATTTGCTGATTGAGAAAAATGATTTATCTAACCTTTATACAGATGCTCTGGGGCAAGAAATTGCTGATGTTCAAAAACAGGTCTTACTTAACATTGAATTTTTAATGTCTATGCGTGAAACTATCAAGGGCAAACACCGCGAGGAATTAGATGCAATTTCTGCTAATCTCAAGACAGTGAAAGAAGCAGTTGAGGAATGTAATGTTGAAGTATTAAATAAGTACTTAATGAGTTTGTCCGCTCGCAATAAAGCTGATGCTGACTTAGTAAAAGAGATAAGAGACTTGACAAGCAGACTGCTGATGATGCCGATAGACAAACGTGCTGCTGACCTGATTGAGAGCTGGCAGATTTTTTTGCGCGGTCTTGATGAGCATTTTCGCGCAAAGAAAGTGGAACGAAAAATATTGAGTTTTGCCGATGTTGAAGAAAAAGCTTTGCAACTGCTGCTCAACAACAAAGATATTCTTGATAAATGCAGAAATCGCTACAAATATGTCATGGTTGATGAGTTCCAGGATACAAATCTGCAGCAAAAGAAATTGGTATATCTTCTGGCCGGCGGTGATAGCGAAAAATTGCTTAGTAACAGACTTTTTGTCGTAGGCGATGCCAAACAATCTATTTATCGTTTTCGCGGCGCGGAAGTAAGTGTTTTTGCTGATGTGTGCAAAGACATAGGGAAAAATGGCGGCACAAATGTAACGCTTGCAGATAATTTCCGCTCATCCCCGGAAATATTAGAAGTTTGCAATGAAGTTTTTAAGGATTTAATGGGATATGATGAGCTTAACGATATCGTCTTTGAAGAACTTAAGCCTAATAAAGAAGCACAAGCAAAGCCTAAATTGCTTATTATTGCTGCAGAAAAAGATAAAAGAAAAGATGCCAATAAAGCCGAAGCTTATGTGGTTGCTGAAAATATCAAAGAGCTGGCAGACAAAGACAATTTTAAATTTGCAGATATGGCGATATTACTGGCAAGTATAAACAGGGCACAAGGTTTTGCTGCTGCTTTACGTGCATTTGGTATCCCTTTTCACATAATTGATGGCAAGGGCTTTTTTGAAAAACAGGAAATAATTGATTTAGTAAATTTGCTTCTGGTTTTGGATAATAGCAGAAGAGACCTTGAACTGATTGGCATTTTGAGGTCACCCTATTTTGGCTTAAGTGATGAAACCATAACTGAGCTATGTTTAGTTATGGAAAATAATAGTTTATGGCAGGTTTTAACTGATGGGAAGATAACATTTGATTTGTCGCCTGAACAACAGAATTTACTGCACAGTGCTGGTGAGAAACTAATGAAATTACACGCCAATGCTCAAACCTTGCCTTTGCCTGATTTGTTAATTAGAATTTTTGATGATCTGCAAATTGCGCCCCTGTTGATTGGACAGGAATTTGGCAAGGAGAAATTAGCTAATGTTAAGAAGCTGCAGCAGATGGCTACAGATTTTTGCATGAAACAAGGAGGAACCCTGCATACCTTTTTACAAAGAGTGGGCAAGATGCGTGAAACTGAGACACGTATAGAAGTTTCTAACGGCAGTTTTGAACAAAATTCTGTTACTATCATGACTATCCATAAATCGAAAGGACTGGAATTTCCTGTCGTTTTTCTGCCGGCATTGCATGCAAGAGGAAGGTACGATTCAAGCAGCATAAGCTTTTTGCCAGATTTTGGTTTGGGTATCAAAATCCGTAATGAAGACGGCGTGCTTGTAGAAACTTCTGCTTTCAAAAAAATGAAACAATACAACAGCGATATGGAAGCTGCGGAGAAGAAAAGACAATTATATGTCGCGATGACACGCGCTGAAAAGCGTTTAATTTTATCCGGCGTTGCAGTAGATGAAGGCGGCAAAGAGCAAAAAGAACGGGAAGAATGGCTGAGTTCTTTGAAGCGCATCTTACTTAAGGAAAAACAAGGTAAGCCTCTTGTTGATATAGAAATTATTGAAGAAAATTCTGTAAAAATGCAAGAAACCGCGTTAGCAGAAGCTAAAACGATGTCTTTTGATGAACGAGTTTACAAACAAATTCAACCGCTACCAGGATACGGTGTACGGCATTTGATTTTTTCTGCAACTTCGCTTCTTGAATATGAAACTTGTCCCCGCAGTTTTTTCTATCACTACATAGCTCAGCTGCCCGGCAGCGAAGATGTTTTTTGCGAAAAAGATGTTGAGATTTGTAAAAGCAGTTTGCCAGCTAATATTATTGGCCTTGTTATTCATAGTGCAATGGAAAACATCGAGCATTACGGTCTGGATGCGGCTCTTGATTATGCAATAGAAAAACATGTTCCGAATTTTATGCAGCACAAGGCTAAGGAAGATGCGGGCAATATGCTTTCTGCATATCTTGACAGCGAACTATACAGGGGAATAAGTTCGTTGGAGAAAAAAACTGAAGATAATTTTTACCTGCCATTGTTTGAAGATGATGGCAAAGAATTCTGGTTTACGGGCAGTATTGATTGTTTGTACACTTATCCTGAAGGTGATTTTGGTATTATTGATTATAAAACTGGTAAGCCGCCGTTAAAGGACGACGATTTAAAAGGCTACGCAGAGCAATTGGCGTTATATGTGTTGGCTGCTGAACGTTTGTATAAAAAGCCAGTCAGAACGGCAGCTCTTCATTTCTTGCAAAACAATAGTAAATGGGAACTACCGATTAATAGAGAAGTCGCTTTTAATCAAATAATCAAAAAGTGCACAGACATCAGCAACAAAAAAGAAGAGCAGGACTTTGCAGTCCTGCCCGAAAAATGTACATTCTGTAGTTATGCTTATTTATGTCCGCAAAAATAACTAACTGAGTTCGATTGAACTACCAGGTTTCACAATCAGAACTTTGGCGGACGTTTTTTGTTCAACTTCTTTTTTGAATTTTTCCGGATCTTGAGCAATTACTGGCCACGTGTTGTAATGTATGGGAATAACCTCTTTTGCTTGCAGCAGTTCAACTGCTTTGACAGCATCGGAGGGACCCATTGTATAATTATCACCAATAGGCAGTACGGCATAGTCAATATTCTCCAGCTCGCCTAAAAGCTTCATGTCACCGAAAAGACTTGTATCACCGGCAAAATATATTGTTGTGCCATAGAAATCTACAATAAAGCCACAGGCATGGCCACCAGCTATACCGGAACCGTGGAAGGCAGGCGTAATTCTCACTTTACCGAAGGGAAAGACATGAGTGCCGCCAATATGCATGCCATGTGCCGCACAACCTTTTTCAGCAACCATATTTGCAATCTCGGCTGTTGAAATTATCATTGCATTGTTCTTTTGTGCGATTTCAATAGCACTGCCTAAATGATCAGCATGGGCATGGGATACCAAAATATGAGACACCTTGATATCAGAAGGCTTAACGCCGCTGGGATTTCCGTCAAGGAACGGGTCAAAAATAATTGCGTCGTTTTCATTTTCAAGTAGAAAACATGCGTGGTGGACATAATGGAACTTTTTCATTTCAAATCAACTCCCTCAAGCATCTTTACTACCTGATATTATAAACGAAATATACTGGTAAAGCTACTGTACAAGAGCTTTTAAGGCTTTACAATCTAATGCAAATGAAGTAAAATTTTTTTAGTTTTATTGTCAGAACTAGCACTTGAAAAGTATAATAGGGGTGAATAAATGAATATATATTTAATAAGTATCTTGGGCTATGCAGTTTTGCTGATAGGGATAGGCTGGTTTATAGGTAAACATGTCAAGGAAGCTTCAGACTTCTTTGTTGGTAATAGAAAATTCAGTTGGCAGCTCTTGTTTACTACCTTAATTGCGGCCAATATAGGGGCAGGATCAACTGTAGGTGTTACCGGTCTTGCTTTTAAGTATGGCGTTTCAAGTTGGTGGTGGATTGGCTGCTCGGCTATTGGTTCTATAATCCTTGCTTACTTTGTAGGGCCTAAGGTGTGGGGCATTGCGAAAAAATACAACCTATATACAATGGGCGATTATCTTGATTTGCGTTATGCTCACGCTTTTCGTGGTATCATCTCCAGCATGATGGTTGTAGGCACCTTAGCATTATTTTCCGGACAGCTGATTGGCGTAGCCTGGATACTTAATGTTGTTGCTGGCATTGATAAACCATTGGGAACAATTATTGGTGCTATTGTTGTCACGCTTTATTTCACGGCAGGTGGTGTATTGTCTGCTGCTGTCGTTAATATTGTTGAAGTTGTTGTTATTTTTGCAGGTTTTTGCTTAGCAGCACCTTATGCTCTTGGTGCGGTCGGCGGTTGGTCGGGCATGGAAGCTATGGTTGCCGCCAATATGGCTGACCCTGCAAAAACAGCAGCATATTTTGCTTGGGATGGTATTGGATATACTGCTATAATTGGTTATTTTCTTATGCTGGTACCAGCATTTTGTATATCACCAGGACTTGTTGGGAAAATTTATAGCGCGGAAAATAAAAATGTGGTAAAAATAGGTACGATGCTTAATGCGCTAGTTCAGTTTGGTTTTGCGTTTTTGCCTATGATTTTAGGCATGTGTGCTTATGCTGCTTTCCCTGATTTAAAAAATCCAGAACTTGCGCTTCCTACAGCGATGAAAGAACTTATGCCTTTTGGAGTTGCTGCGTTGGCTCTGGCTGCTATTTTTGCTGCGGAAATTAGTACTGCAGATGCTGTTTTGTATATGCTGTCATCTTCTATTTCAAATGATTTATATAAAACTTTCTTCAAACCGGATATTTCTGATAATGAACTTTTAAAATTCAGCAGAGCAGCAACGCTTGTTTGTGGAGTTTTGGGCGTTCTACTTGCTTTATGGATGCCGAACATTATTACAGCTCTGCAGATTTTCTATTCTCTAATGACTGTCTCGATGGGAGCCCCATTTCTTGTAGGATTATTTTGCGACAAAGCTTCGACAAAGGGCGCTTTTACTTCAGCAATAGCTGGAGTGACTACCACTTTGGTTTTACAATTTGCCAATGCTGGTAAAGGATTATGGATTCTCAATGCAGCGTCAACAGGAACTTTAGTGGCAGTACTTGTGATGTTTGCCAGTTTATACTTATTCCCCAATAAAAAGGTTTTGCAAAAGGCCTAACGAGGAGGATTTTTATGAAGAACTTTTGGAAAGCAATAGCAGTTGTGTTTGTTGCGATGTTTTTTTCTGGAACAGTTCAGGCTTCGGAACAAAAGACAACTTCTATGGGTGAACAAGCAGCTTCAATAGTAGTTAAAGAGCCTGTAAAACAACAAACCGCTAATTCAGGATTCGCACAAAATAACGAAAGCAGCATAGCTGCTGAAGCCGGCAAACAGGAAAATTTGCAGGGAAAAACAATTAATCCCCCGCAGGGAAAGATTGTCGAAATTAAAAACATCAAACCGGAACGCAAGCTGCCTGCTAACTACAAAACTATTACGATTACCGGCGAGTCTAAAGCTACAGAAAGTCAGGCTGTTGCTTTTCTCAAGAAGAACACCAAAGATATGAACAGGAAATTGAAATTAACCCCTGAAGAGATTGTACGTTACTATTATGAAGAAAGTGCTAAGGAAGGCATCAGAGCTGATTTAGCTTTATGCCAGGCGCTCTTGGAGACAGGTTACTTTAAGTTTGGCGGTACGGTTAAACCAGATCAAAACAATTTTTGTGGCTTAGGTACTACTAGTAAAAGTGTTGCGGGTGCTGTTTTCAAATCTCCTGAAATTGGTGTGCGGGCACATATTCAACATTTGTTAGCCTATTCCACTGACCGTGAACCAAAAACGAAGATTGTTGATCCACGATATGATTTAGTCCATAAGATGAGAAAATCAAGTGGTTATTTAACTACATGGCATTCTCTTAATGGTAATTGGGCTATGAGCAGCGAGTACAGCGAAAAGATTTTCGATTTGCATAGTAAAATGCTTGCCATGCCCGTTGAATAGTTTTTTTAACTGATTTTTTACTTAATATTTTCAAAAAATCTACTATTTGATTTTAGTGCACAGCGGGAAAATATGGCTGTGCACTTTATCTTTTTATGTTAAAATGAACACAAGAGGTGAAAGTTTATGCATATTGTTTTAGTCGAGCCTGAAATACCAGGAAATACCGGTAATATTGCCAGGCTTTGCGCCGCTACTGGCTGCAAACTCCATCTGGTCAGGCCATTGGGTTTTTCTGTTGAAGATAAATATCTAAAAAGGGCTGGTTTGGACTATTGGAATCTGGTAGATATCTGCTATTATGATTCGGTTTATGAAGTCCTGGAAAAATTTAAAAATAACTCTAAATTTCTCTTAACTACTAAAGCACATAAGAGATATACAGATGTAAAATACGATTCCGAGTCAGTATTGATTTTTGGCAAAGAAACAGCTGGTTTGCCAGAAAAACTACGCATGGAATATCTGGATTCCTGCGTTAGAATACCTATGATTACGGAAGCACGCTCACTTAATTTATCTAATTCTGTTGCAATTGTTGCCTATGAGGCTTTAAGGCAACAAGATGATTTTGCAGGGCTTACTGTTTAGCCGAAGGGAGTAAGAATATGATACTTATTAAAGAATTTGAATTTGATGCAGCACATTATTTGCCAGAATATAATGGTAAATGTGAAAAGCTGCATGGACATACTTACAAATTAGTTGTCAAAATTGACGGCACGCCGGATAAGGAAGGCATGGTCATTGATTTTGTGCGACTTAAAGAAATCGTTAAGGAAACTGTTCTTAACTCGTTGGATCATTCCTGCATAAATGACATATTGCCGCAGCCCTCTGCGGAAAATATAGCCGTGTGGGTCTGGAATCAGTTAAAACCAATTTTGCATTCCGATAATTATGATTTGCATGAAATTGAGGTCTGGGAAACAAAAACCAGCGGAATAGCATACAGGGGGTAACCAAATGTTAAAGGATGTTCAAGGGGAGATCGATTTAAGGCAAGTTCCATTGAAAAACGTTGGAATTAAAAACCTGCGTTGGCCTATTAGTATGAAAGATAAGGAAAAAGGCATACAGAGTACTGTTGCGACAATCACCATGGCTGTTGACCTGCCGCACGATATGCGCGGTACACATATGAGCCGTTTTGTAGAATGCCTGCAATCTCTTGGACCTGTCACACCTTTTGCTCTTGAACATATTCTTGATGCTTTGAAGGAAAAACTGCAAGCAGAGAAGGCAATGCTGGAGCTTGAATTCATATATTTTATTCAAAAAGAAGCACCAATAACAAAGCAAAAAGCTCCTCTTGACCTTAATTGTCGTTTTAGAGCTGAAAAAGGTGAGGAATTTGAGCTTTATATTTGTGCGGAAATACCTATTCATACACTTTGCCCTTGCTCCAGAGAAATAAGTGCCTATGGCGCTCACAATCAAAGAGCTATCGCCAGAATTGAAATAAATTCCAATGAGATGGTTTGGTTGGAAGAGCTTGTAACAATGGCTGAAGCAGGAGCCAGTTCTCCAATATATTCTCTTTTGAAGCGACCTGATGAGAAATATGTCACTGAGCACGCCTATGAAAACCCACGGTTTGTCGAAGATGCAGTAAGAGAGATAGCACTTCAGCTGGAAGGTGACAGAAGGATAAAATGGTATAGAGCCACGGTTGAGAGTATCGAGAGCATCCATAATCATAGCGCCTTCGCATGTGTGGAAAAAGGGTGGAAGGTGAATCCAGAATGATTTTGCCAATTACAAGCTGCAATTTAAGATATGAACTTAAAAATATTGGTGTACATCAGGCAAGTATAGAGACTTTCATGAATAAGTCCGCTATTTTGCCTTTAAAGGTTCTTAAAGTACGTACACCTGCTGCTAATATAATTAAACAAGAAATGCTTGCCTGCGGCGGCGATTGCGCGATCCACGCCGGTTGCGTAGTTTGCGCACAGGACCATAGCGACATTTTGCTTTTGGGTACCAAAAAACATTATCGGCTTTTGTTACAAAAAATGGCTATGATGCCTTATTTTGGATTGCCGAAAATAAAGGAAGAGTTGCAGTCATTTTTAGAAAATGCTCCGCTTAAAACCATCTTGGCAGATAACCGAGTTTTGGAATATGACCATGTTGTTGTAATGGGAATTTTAAATATAACGCCTGATTCTTTCTATGCTGACTCCAGAGCGCGGAGCATTGATGAAGTTATTAATCGTGCCGGACAAATGCTGAGAGATGGCGCGGAAATACTTGATATCGGCGGTGAGTCGACAAGACCGGGTTCTGACAGCATTAATCCTCAGGAAGAAATTGCAAGAATAGTGCCGGTTGTCGAAGCTTTGCGCAAAGAATATCCGCAAAGCATACTCTCTATTGACACCTATCATGCAGAAACAGCTGAGGCAACTCTTGCATCTGGGGCAGACATCATAAACGATATAAGCGCCATGGAATATGATGAAAAAATGATTGATGTGGTGGTTAAAAACAATGCACCGGTTATTTTAATGCATATGCGTGGGACACCAAAAAATATGCAGCAAAACACTGAGTATGGCAACGTCGTTGAAGAAGTAAGCAAGTACTTGAAAGAACGCGCTGAAATGCTCAGAGGGCATAATTTCCCCAAAGAGAAAATAATTTTGGATCCAGGAATTGGCTTTGCAAAGAATGTAGACCAAAATTTAAAATTGATGCAGGGATTAAGTGAAATGACAGGGTCTGACTATCCTGTATTGCTGGCTGCCTCCCGCAAATCAACAATTGGCAAAGTGCTTGGTGACATCCCTCCGGAAGCACGTCTGGCTGGTACTATAGCCACCAGCTGTCAAGCGGTCTATGCCGGTGCCAATATGGTAAGGGTTCATGATGTAAAAGAAAATATACAAGCTATTCGTATGTTGGAGGCTATTATAAAATGCCAATAGCCTATATCGCACTGGGAAGCAACCTGGGAGAAAAAAAACAAAATATCCTTACAGCTTTAAATTATATGGAGCAATCCGGTTTAAAAGTATTGGCAGTTTCTTCACTTTTGGAAACTGAGCCTTATGGAGTGACAGACCAGCCGTTTTTTATTAATGCGGCAGTTAAGATTGAAACCGAGCTTGCAGCACATGATTTATTAAGATTGTTGCTTGCTATTGAGCTGAAGATGGGGAGAGTACGAAAAAGACATTGGGGCGAACGCAACATTGATCTTGACCTATTGTTGTATGACAATTTAGTTATTAAAGATAAGGACCTTATTTTACCTCATCCTGATATGCAGAACAGACTTTTTGTTTTGTCACCACTGGCTGAAATTGCTGGTGATGTTATACACCCCGTTTTTAAAATCACCATTAGTGATATGTTAGATAATTTAGCGAGCGGAGATGAAAACAAATGAATTGTTATGTCAATCTCAACAACCTCTTAATTTTTCGCAACTTACTTAGTGATCCTGTCATCATTGCGCTTAGAAAGCCCAAAGAGGTTTCCAATCCTGATTTGTATGGTGTACTCATCGAAAAGGCAGAAGACTATGGCCTGATGGGAATTATTCCTGTTGAATATATAATGCATGCAATCAGTCATCAAAAAAAT
>CAYTOV010000003.1:27225-31943 GCA_964439485.1 uncultured Acidaminococcales bacterium
TACGAAAGACAGAAACAGGAATTAATTAAGAATACTGAAGCATTTTTAAATAATAAGCCTGCTAACAACATTTTACTTTTTGGTGATCGTGGCACAGGCAAATCGTCTTCAATTAAAGCGATAGGCAATCATTTTTATGAGGATGGGCTGCGCATGGTACAGGTCAGCCGAGACCATTTTGTGCAGTTGCCGAAAGTTATGCAGGAACTCAGCAAATGGGGTAAGAAATTTGTAATTGTTTTGGACGATTTATCATTTGAAGAGTTCGAAGTTGAATACAAAGTTTTAAAATCCATTCTTGATGGCGGTCTTGAAGTCAAACCTGATAATGTGTTGTTTTATGCTTCTTCTAATCGTAGAAATATAATTAAAGAGGTATGGCAGGATCAGAATATGAATGAACTTCATAGCCGTGATAGCATCAACGAAAAAGTATCATTATCTGATCGTTTTGGTATTAAGCTATTTTATGATTCCATGGATCAGGCAGAGTACTTTGCTTTATTAGAAAAGATGGCAAAAGATGAAAACCTTAGGATTTCGTCTAAGGACCTGAGAGCAGAAGCTGTGAAGTGGGAAATGAGCCATACGGGCAGAAATGGTAGAGTGGCCCGTCAATTGCTTGACTACCTCCACGGTAAAGCTTGATTTAATTTAATCTGTATTGGGAGCGTTATAATGCTGGAGAAAGATACGTTGTTAACACGTTTCATACGTTATACCGAGTTTGAGACCACATCAATGGACGAGGCACAAACGTTTCCTAGTAGTGAAAAACAGCTGGTATTTGCGAGGTTCTTAGCGGAGGAATTAACAAATATTGGTTTGAGTGATGTTTCACTTGATGAAAATGGTTATCTGCTAGCAACACTGCCTGCCAATGATGATGGGAGCTCGCCTGTTATTGGTTTGATAGCACACATGGACACATCCTGTGAAGCTAGCGGAGCAAATGTCAAACCACAGTTACATAAATACTATCAAGGTGGTAGCATTGTTCTAAACAACGAAAAAGGCACATTTCTATCACCAGAGATGTTTCCTGAGCTCACGAACTATATTGGGCAGGATATTATTACCACGGATGGTACTACTTTACTGGGGGCTGATGATAAGGCAGGCATATGTGAAATTGTGTCCGCATGTGAATATCTTTTAGCTCATCCGGAAGTGAAACACGGTGAAGTTAAAATTGCTTTTACACCAGATGAAGAAGTTGGGCACGGCACTGACTTTTTTCCTCTGAATAAATTTGGTGCGGATTTTGCCTATACTATCGATGGAGGTCAGCTTGGTGAACTAAATTACGAGACCTTTAATGCTTGTGATGTAAAAATATTTATTAAAGGTCGTTGCGTACATCCTGGTTATGCTAAAGGCAAAATGATCAATGCCATAAGTTTGGCTGCAGAGTGGCAGAATGCCTTGCCGGCTGGCGAACGTCCTGAGTATACTGAGGGCTATGAAGGTTTTTTTTATACAAACAAAATTAATGGCAGCACTGATGAAGTTATCATGCACATGATTATTCGCGATCACAATGCTGAATTGCTAGAAAAAAAGAAAAAGATTGTTCTTGAGCTTGCTGCCTTTATGAACAAAAAGTACGGTCACGATACGATTAAATGTGAGTTAAAAGATGTTTATGTCAATATGAAAAGTTTCTTTGAAAAATCATATCACATCGTCGATAGGGCTGTGAAAGCAATGGAAAAAAGCAGTGTACAGCCTAAAATTATGCCCGTACGTGGCGGAACAGATGGTGCAAGACTATCAGCTATGGGGTTGTTGTGTCCTAATATTTTTACCGGCGGCCACAATTTTCATGGTGTGTATGAATATATTCCCCTGCAATCGATGCTTAAGGCTACAGAGGTTATAATTAACCTGGTCAGTGATAATAAATAAGGGTTGCCCATTTATGGGCAACCCTTATTTATTATCTTTTAGCAATTAAGCCATAATCAAACGATAATACTTCTTTTTTCCTTTACGGATAAGAATGCTTTTGTCAGCATTAAATAGGTCAACAGTTAATTCAGCATCGACATCATTAACCTTTGTATCGTCGAGGTAAAGCCCACCTTGAGCAACCAGGCGGCGTCCTTCACTTTTACTTGCAAAAACACCGTTGGAAGCAAGGATATCGAGTAGCTTGGTACCAAGTGCGCTTTCATCGATATTTATTGTCGGAACGTCTTCCATATTGGAACCATCGCCGAAGAGCGCTTCAGCAGCAGCCTTAGCCTTTAAAGCTTCTTCTTCGCCGTGAATGAGTTTAGTTACTTCATAAGCCAGTACGACTTTTGCTTTGTTGATTTCAGAACCTTCCAAAGAACCAAGACGTCGTACTTCTTCCATCGGCAGGAAGGTGAGAAGTGACAGGCAGTTTTCTACATCCGCGTCGTTGACGTTACGCCAGTATTGATAAAAGTCGTAAGGAGTGGTTTTTTCTGGATCAAGCCAAAGTGCACCGCCAACAGTTTTGCCCATTTTTACGCCTTCGCTGGTGGTGAGAAGCTTGCAGGTCATGCAATAAGCTGGTTTATGTTCTTTACGACGAATAAGTTCTACGCCAGCAAGCATGTTTGACCACTGGTCATCGCCGCCTAACTGCATTATACAGCCATGTTCACGGTTTAGTGTTAAGAAGTCATAGGCTTGCATGATCATATAGTTAAACTCAAAAAAAGAAAGACCTTTTTCCAGACGTTTTTTGAAACATTCTGCCGTCAACATGCGGTTTACCGAAAAGTGTACGCCTACTTCCCGCAATAAATCAACATAGTTAAGACTCAAGAGCCAATCCGCATTGTTTACCATAATGGCTTTATCATCGGAAAAATCTATGAAACGTGACATTTGTTTTTTGAAGCACGCAATATTGTGATTAATAAATTCAGGCGTAAGCATTTTGCGCATTTCGTCTTTGCCGCTGGGATCGCCGACCATGCCTGTGCCGCCACCGAGAAGACAAATTGGACGATGACCTGCATGCTGCATATGAGCCATTAGCATGAGGGCTATAAAGTGACCAACGTGAAGGCTGTCCGCCGTGGGGTCAAAACCAATATAAAAAGTAATTTTTTCTTTTTCCAGTAATTCCTTGATTTCTTCTTCATGCGATAACTGCTTTAAAAATCCGCGTTCTTGCAATAAATCATAAACTGACATGAAAAAACCTCCTAAAATGCTTTAATAAATTCATATACTTAAAAGGCAATAAAAAAATCCCTTTCCACGCAAATGGAAAGGGACGAGTAAACCCGCGGTACCACCCTGATTGTTCCAAAAAAGGAACCACTTAAAACTTATAACGGAGTTACCCGGTCTGGCCTACTGCTATTTCGACTGACGGCTCGCAAGTGTATTCAGTAACGTCTGCACAACGCGTTTCACCGGCCCGCGTCTCTCTATAGTAACATTCATTACCTACTTTTCTTGGTCATAGCTTTGTATTTAACTGTATACGAATATATCAATTTTGCTGTTTAATGTCAAGCATGTTCTTCTGTCAAATGTGATGTACAATGTGGGCAACGTGTTGCTTTTTCATCAATAGTGCCGTAGCAAAATGGGCATTTTCTTTCTGGTGGAGCAGGTGGGGGGAGTTGGTAAGAAACGATTCATCTGTTGAATCAGAATAAAAATACAGAATGCTACGATTAAAAAATCCACAACAGCGTTGAGAAACAGACCGTAAGCAATTACCGGTACCTTGGCAGCTTCTGCTTCGGCAATAGAAGCAACAGGTTTATTAGTAAGATTGATAAATAATTCTTTGAAATCCATACCGCCAAGCAAGAGCCCAACAGGCGGCATGATAATATTAGTTACCAGCGAAGATACGATTTTACCGAAGGCACCACCAATAATTACGCCGACTGCAAGATCGATTACGTTGCCACGCATTGCAAAATTTTTAAAATCTTTTAGAATAGACATAGTTACACTCCTTCCGTTTAAGCACTTAATGTTTATTTCGTTAAATAGGCGGATAATCCTGCTAAACTTGACGGCATTGCAAGGTTACTTTATAATTATTTTGTCAATAATTAATAATATCTTAGCTAAATGCAGGAGGAAATATAATGAGAGAAGACTTAGTTGTTCCAGGAGAAAATGAAGAAAAGTTTGTTGTTGCCGCTGATACAAGGGTTGTGACCATACCATTCACGCCATTGGAAGAAAGGATGGCCAAAGAGAAACCTTACTTGATGGAAGGTCTGGCTAAGCTGCGTGATTTGCTTGGACCTGATAAATTCAAAAAGTATATCAGCTCAGTACATAATATCAATAAAAGTGGCAGGGCAATCATGCTGATTGCTGATAACGAATTGCATCGCACCAATATTGAACGCGATTGTGTTGTAGCCATCATGGAAGCTTTTGAAGTTGACAATGTACGCGTTGTCGCTATGGGTTAATATGAAAAAAGGGTCTGAATCACTAAAATGATTCAGACCCTTTTCTTGTAACTGTTGATGAATCTTAAAATAGTTGGTACTAAAAATGTCGTTAGATTGTTGCGAAATGGCTATTTTTAGATATGAAAAAAGACTCCCGAAAAGATCGAGAGTCTTTATTTTTCATGGTCGGGGCGACAGGATTCGAACCTGCGGCCTCTTAGTCCCGAACCAAGCGCGCTACCAAACTGCGCTACGCCCCGTTACAACGTTTACATTATATAAGATTGTATTTTGTTTGTCAAATAAGTT
>CAYTOV010000003.1:32043-43069 GCA_964439485.1 uncultured Acidaminococcales bacterium
GCATAGGGATCCATTTCCCTTATTTTAAGTAACTTGGACAGCTTATAATGCATGGCCTTTTGATACACCCAATCGTCAAAAAAACGGTCCAGATTAAACTTTAGGTTTAAAGCATATAAGGCGGGCATGTCGCGCTCAGAAAGACGGCGCTTCTGACCGGTAAATATGCTGGCTTGTGCTACAGCAGTACCGACAGAATTGCTTACTGTATTCCAACCGGCAAAAGCTGCTAAACGAACTAATGGTGTATTATTATTAATAAGATGGGGAAAGATAGTTTCTTTAATATCATAATTTGCAGAAAGATCTACCAAAGCAACAGGAGTTTGTCCCATTATTAAAGCTTTGAGGTGATTAGCTTTTTCTTGGAGATTTACAGTTGCATCATTGCCACAATGAACATAAAGGATGAAATCAGCTTGCAACGGGTCACCAACGGATTTACCTCCAATAATAGCTATTTTTTCGTTAACTGTTTCGCCAACACTGCACGACATAAAGGGCATTGTAATATCAGCAACACGTGGTGAAGAATATTCTACAAAGATTTTTGGCGAATATTGCCACTTACGGTTGCGATCAGCAGCAAGTATTAAGCAGCCCAGTTCATCAGCTCCGCGCGTTGTATGGTATTTTTCAAGCAGTTCATTGTGTTCAAGGTAGAAAAGAGCTCGGTTTCGGTTGAGGTTTGGTAAGCCGAATGGTTGCCCGTCGTCCTGTCCTATGATCAGCATATCAATGTTATTTTTAACTGCGGTATCCAGAAGTCTGTGGTTGAAGTTGCTGTTGTTACGGTAAAGAGCGGTATACTTATCAATAATTTCTGGCGGTATTTCGGCTAAAAAGCGCTGTAGCTCCTTAAAACTTAGGGGGTCGCCAAAAGTATCCTGAATATCCTGCAACGCAGCCCAGCGCATCAGATGCCATTGCCACCAGGAGTCAGGAATAAGCTGGTCGGCAATTAAAAGTCGTGGGATAATTGAATAAACATTTAGGCTTTTAGCGGGATTATCTTTATGTAAGGTTTCCAAATAGTTAAGAAAGCCATTTTCATCTTCAAATGTTCCTACAGGAATGCGTGAACCTACCAAACCGCCGTGTATTAAAAGGTCTGAGGAAATGATTGCGCCGTCAGCGTTTTTAATATTATCAGTCAGCCAATTCACTAGTATAGTTCTTTGTGCAGGTTCCGTATAGTTGCCAAGGAGCTCGTTTGGCGGTAGAATTACTTTGACAGATGCTAAAAGGCCTAAATCTGAAACAAACTTAGTACAAGGTGGTCTCCCGTCTAAAGGCAAAACAACAGTTGTTTGTTCGTAAGAAATAGGAGGCAAATCCACCTTATTAAGTTTTGGCGGTTTATTTTCGTAAATTATTGAAATTGCCAGTAAAGAAAATGTAATAAGACAAAGGCATAATTTCTTAATCACGTTGATCTCCTTAAAAAATGATTTTGGACGTTTAACCATTTAATTATATTACAATCGCGAGGATTTTTGAATGAGGATTATAACAGGCAAAGCACGTGGATTAAAACTTACGACCCCAAAAAATATGGATGTCAGGCCAACTAGTGATCGCGTTAAGGAATCACTTTTTAATATTATAGGAACAAAAATAGTTGGTACGCATGTTTTAGATTTGTTCGCTGGAACAGGAAATCTTGGCTTGGAAGCGTGGAGCAGAGGTGCGGCGAAGATTGTTTTCATTGATGAAAGTCAGGCTAGTTTGCAGCTTGTTCGCAGTAATATTGCCAAAGCGAAGGCCGAAAAGGAAACAACAGTTATTAAGGGTAATGCTGTAAAGGTGATTGCGGATTTGGCCGCCAGAGGAGAAAGGTTTGATTTCATTTTTTGTGATCCACCATATAATAAAGGGCTGCCAGCTCAAATTATCGAACAGGTAGCAAAATATGATATAGTTATATCCGGAGGGTATCTGATAGTGGAGCATTCACAGCATGAAAGTTTATCAGAATTACCATTAAAACTTGAAATTATACGTAGTGAAAAGTACGGAGAAACACTAATTTCCTTTTTGCGTTGTAAGTAGGCAATTATTTTTGTTATAATTGTGGCATATTCAGGCTTAATAAGTTAAAATGTAAGTTAGTAAATAATTGCCATAAGGACTTGATGCTGGCTAAAAAATAGGAGGTGCAAAGTGCGTAGAGCAATTTGCCCGGGGAGCTTCGATCCGGTAACCAATGGACACATCGATATATTCGAACGTGCCAGTCTTATGTTTGATGAGATTATCATAAGTGTTTTCAATAATCCTGGCAAGACTCAAGGTATGTTCACTATGGATGAAAGAGTGGCAATGCTGAAAGAAGCTACCAAGCATATCACTAATGCAAAGGTCACTTGTTTTTCCGGACTATTGAATGAGTATTGCAAACAACAAAACACAAAATTTATTGTCAGGGGGTTAAGAGCTTTCTCTGATTTTGAATATGAATTCCAAAGAGCATTGCTGATAAAAAAAATTGATCATGAGCTCGAAACCGTTTTTATCATGACAAACGCACAATACTCTTTCCTAAGTTCTTCAGGCGTTAGGGAACTGGCAGTTTTTGGTGGCAACATTTCCGGATTAGTACCTGAGAGCATTGAAATCCAAATAAAAAGTTATATAGAAAAAAAATCTTATTTATAAGAATTGAGAGTGAGATGATGAGCATGGAATTGGACAAAATTTTAGATGAAATGGAAAGTCTTATTTTAGAAGCTTCACATCTTCCGTTTTCGGAGAAGATTATTATTGAAGAAGGCGATTTGTCCTTAGTTATGGACAGATTGCGCGAAGCAGTTCCTTTGGAAGTCAAAAAAGCACACGACTTACTTGACGAACAGATGAATATCATTAAGAACTCACGCGCAGAGGCTGACCGCATTGTTGAACAAGCTAAGACAGAAGCCGAAAGAATTGTCGAACTGGCGAAAGCAGAAGCTGAAAGACTGGTACGCAATGAAGAAGTGGTAAAAATGGCTGAAGAAAAAGCCCAAAATATCCTCAATGATACCAAACAATACGATAATGACATGCGTGCAGCAGCAGATGCTTATGCAGAAAAAATGCACAGAGAATCTCTGAGCTATGCAACCGATGTTTTTGATTATTTGGAAGATAGTCTGAAGAAAACGATGGAAATTGTTCAAGAAAACAGAGCTCCATTAAGAGCTAATCAACAGAGGAGCACTGAGCAGGAGGAAGAATGAGTAGAAGACCTAAACTAGGTTTGGTTTTAGGCTCTGGCGGCTTGCGTGGGCTGGCTCATGTAGGCGTACTCAGTGTTTTGGAAGAAAATGGGATTGAGGTTGATCTTGTGGCTGGCTGCAGTATTGGCAGCTTAATTGGCGTACTTATCTGTGCCGGCTACGATTCTGATACCATCATGAAGCTGGCTAAGGGCTTGGGACGTGGTTCGTGGCTCGAGTTTGTCGTACATAAAAAAGGTTTTATCGGTACGGAAAATATTTATAAAATAGTTACTATGCTCACAAAAGGCAGGAAAATTGAGGAACTTAGCAAACCTTTTGCCGCTGTTGCAACGGATCTTGCAACAGGTCGTGAACATGTTTTCCGTGACGGTAATTCTGCCGCTGCTGTTTGCGCGAGCGTGGCTATACCAGGTATTTTTGTGCCTTATGAGTGTGACGGACGACAGTTGGTAGATGGTGCAATAGTCAACCCGACTCCTGTGAGTGTTGCCAGAGACATGGGGGCTGATGTTATTGTAGCTGTCGATTTGGCAGCAGTCAGTTCTATCGGAGAAGTTAAGACTGTCTTTGATGTCATATTAAGATCACTTGATATAATGGAAAAAGGTTTATTTAGTTATCAGCGACTTATTAATGATTGTGATATTCTGATCCAGCCAGAACTTAGTTCCTGTGCTGTAACGGATTTTAAGAAGATAGAAGAGTGTTACGAGGTAGGAAGGGACGCAGCATGGGAAATGTTGCCGAACCTTCTGGATATTTTGGATAATTACTCTGATAAATAAAAGGGTGAAGTTTTAAAATCTGCCGGATAAGACAAAGAGTTCCCTTGCAGAAGGCTGAATAAAGTAGTAGCTGATAGATCTATTTTTAAGGAAGATATAAAACTTTTATTGTTTTGGCTTTCACAAGCAAAGACGTTTCTGCCTAATTTGGTAATAATCGGTAAGGTTGCTGTGCTTCTCATTTTTTTCAAAAGTTGGCGGCCGCGATCATTAAATGCCAGTACTCTCAAGTAGGATGGCTCATCGCTTATTGCCTCTTTAAATGTTATTTCTTGTGATGAAAGCAGTATTTGCAGAAGCAGACGATTTATCCTTGTTTCAGGGTAGCGTTTGCTTTTTATCATTGTAACTGCTTCAGGCCAGGTAGAAGTGTTGGCAGCTTTCGCTATTTTGTTTTCTAAGCCTTCAGAGCATTCCGAGCATTTTGCGATGTATGCCGGCGATATCTGTTTTAACAGAAATGATAATAATAAATCAAGATGTTCCTGTTTATGACCGAGACGTTTTTCAACATTTAATTGCGAAAGTTTTGAAAAAGTTGAGGAAGAAACTGTATTGGCTATAGATGGAGTCAACCCATTTTTAAGAAATTCATGTCGTATAGCTGTTGCGCTGGCAACATTGCTTACAATTTCTTTATCATTATACATAGCGGAAACTCTGCTGATTGGTACAGGTATTAATTCCGTCTTTAAAATATTAATTTGTTTGAGATATTCAATTGCCAGTATATTGTTAGGCTGTTCAACAACTTTTGCAAGTGCTGGATTGTTTTTGGACAAGGCAATTCCCATGGCAGCTGCATAGGATAGGCCTTTTGCCAGTTCAATCTGGGTAGCAGTCGGATTACTGACGGCAATTTGTGCAGCTTGCTCAAGCAAGCTGATGTCTGATGTTTCACAGCCGAAAGATAAATGAGTTACACAACCGGTACTCTCAAGAATTTTCACTGCGCCACGGGCAAAGTGCTCCGCACTGCGGCAGGCAAAAATGGTTGGCAATTCCAACACCAGGTCAACACCATTTTTTGTTGCTATTTCTGCTCTGGACCATTTGTCTGTTAAAGCTGGTATGCCCCTCTGAACAAAATTACCACTCATAACTGCAATTACAGGGGCATCACCAACAACCTTTTTTGCTGCAGCCAAATGATAGGCATGCCCGTTATGAAAAGGATTGTATTCAGCTACTATTCCTATGCAATGTTTGTTCGTCATATCTGTACCCTTCAAAAAAATTAATTAATCTGATTATTTTTTTGTAGATTATTTGTTTAAAATAGTGTAAACTATTTTATCACAGTATCCCTTTATTTTGTACTATAATTGTGAACAAAATATCATAATAATTCCGAATGCCGGACAAAGAAGGTGCGACAGTGAAAATTTTCGTAGTCAATTGTGGTAGTTCTTCAATTAAATATCAGTTGATCAATATGGAAAATGAAACAGTTTTGGCAAAAGGTATGGTTGAACGTATTGGCATGGAAGGATCACTTCTTAAGCACACTCCAACCGGCAAGTACACGGTGGATTTGCCGGAAGATATTCCCGACCATGCTGTTGGCATTAAGATGATTATCAATGCTTTGATAAATCATGAGTATGGGGTTATTACTGACATGTCTGATATTGACGCTGTTGGTCACCGTGTTGTTCACGGAGGAGAAAGATTTGCCGACTCTGTTCTTATTACGCAGGATGTTCTTAAAGGCATAGAAGCTTGCGCAGAAATTGCTCCTTTGCATAATCCGCCAAATTTGCACGGAATCAATGCTTGCATGGAAATAATGCCGACAACGCCTCAGGTAGCTGTTTTTGATACAGCTTTTCACCAAACTTTGCCTAAAGTCGCCTACCTATATGGCTTACCTTATGAATTGTATGTAAAATATGGCCTTCGCCGTTATGGTTTTCATGGAACGTCACATAAATATGTGGCACAAATTGCCGCTTCAATGATGCAGGAACATATGACGGACTTGCGGATAATTACCTGCCATCTTGGTAACGGAGCTAGTATAACTGCTATAAAATATGGTAAATCAATAGACACCAGCATGGGCTATACGCCTCTTGAAGGTTTGATTATGGGTACACGCTCGGGTGAAATCGATCCTGCCATAATACCTTTTCTTATGGAAAAGGAGAACATGACTGGCCCTCAGATAGATGACTATCTGAACAGACGCAGCGGCATTCTTGGTATTTCTGGGTTGTCAAGCGATTTCCGTGATCTGGAAAGTGCTGCTAACCATGGCGATGAGCGTTCTCAGTTGGCAATAGATTTGTTTGCTTATAAAGTCAAAAAATACATTGGTGGTTATGTTGCGGCCATGGGTGGTGTTGATGCTATCGTTTTCACAGCAGGTGTTGGCGAAAATTCACCATTTATGCGTGACAAGATTTGCAATGGTTTGGAATACCTTGGAACCCGTATTGATCAGGAACGCAACAATGTTCGCGGTAAAGCACAGGAAATCAGTGTTAAGAGAGCAAATGTTAAGATATTTGTAATACCAACAAATGAAGAACTGGTTATTGCCAGGGACACATTTAATATATGTAAAAGGATTATCAAATTATAGGTTGTCTTATGGTTTTTCTTGACAAAGAAATACCTTGCCTATATAATTGTAACGATTGGTGGATTATGATTAAGTTAAACGTAGCCGAAATCAAAAAAAGACTGGTTGGGAAAACAGATTTTCATTTTCAAGTTGATGCAAAGGAATTAAACTTATCTGAAGAAGACCTTGCAGTGCGTGGTCCAATCTTTATTGATGGTGAGATTTCCAACGCTGGTGATGTGTTGCTTTTAAAAGCTACTTTACGCACCGAGGTTGAACACGAATGTGCTCGTTGTTTGAAAACATTTGTAGCTGCAACCGAAACGGAAATTCTGGAGAAGTTCTTCCCTGTAGATGCCAAAAATATTGCTGATGACGCATTCTCCTATGAATTCGACGTAGTTGATATCACAGAAGCAGTTCGCGAAGGATTGCTTGTTGCCGAACCTTTACAGGTTTTGTGCAAAGAAGAATGCCGGGGTTTGTGTCCTGTTTGTGGAGTCGACAGAAATGTTGAATCTTGTGATTGTGATACTGACACGGTCGATCCGAGATTAGCGGCATTGAAACAGTTGTTTAAAAAGTAGTTATTGTAATTCGCTTGAGGAGGTGTATCAATAATGGCAGTACCAAAGCGTAAAATGTCTAAAGCTCGCCGCGACTCTCGTCGTGCTAACTGGAAACTTACAGTTCCTGGCTTAGTTGAGTGCCCGCAATGTCATGAAAAGAAAATGCCGCATCGAGTTTGCCCGGAATGTGGTTATTATAACGGTAAACAAGTCGTTGCGATGGAAGAAAAATAATAAAACCGAGGTGCTTGCACCTCGGTTTTATTATTTTATTCCATTTTTTTACAATTTTGTCACACAGTTATATTGATTTTTAGTTTGATTTTTTATATAATACGAACAGATATTAAGACTTGGTGCTAAAATCAGGTGATGTTATGAATATTTCAAAAAAACAAATAAGACAGCAGCGTTTGTTAAAAGAGTTGGAAAAGAATCCATTTCTAACTGATGAACAACTTGCACTGACCCTGAAAGTAAGCATCCAGACTATAAGATTGGATCGTCTTGGTAAGGGTATTCCTGAATTAAGGGAACGTACAAGACAAATGGCTGAAAATGCACAGAATAAGCTGCAGGCAATATCGAGCAAAGATATTGTAGGTGAACTTCTTGATCTCGAATTAGGAAAAAGCGGGATTTCAATGATGAACGTTACACCTGATATGGTCATGGCGAAAACAGGTATTGCTCGTGGTCATTTTATGTTTGCTCAGGCTAATACTTTGGCTTTGGCTGTTGTAGATGCTCCCGCTGCCTTGACTGGGATTGGCAACGTTAAATACAAGATACCTATCTATGCTGGTGCAAATCTGATTGCTAAGGCGGAAGTAATACGTAAAGAGGATAAAAAATACTTCATTTGGGTAAAAATTCGTAATAATAGCCAGGAAGTATTCAGAGCAAAGTTCATTGTTGTTTCTCTGCCGAATGAAAGGATTGTTTAGCGTGAAGATAGCTGTTGATGTCATGGGAACGGACTATGGCCCGGAAGAAATCATTTTGGGCGCAATTCAAGCAGTAAAGCAATATAATTGTGAAGTTTACCTTGTAGGTGACAGAACACAAATTGAAACTGTATTGGAAAAACACAAAGAAGATAAGAACGAAAAAATTAAGATAGAACATGCTAGTGAAGTAATTGAGATGAGCGATCATCCCGGTCTCAGTGTTAAGGCGAAGCCAGATGCTTCTATAGTGGTGGCTACAAGACTTTTGCACACACGAGTTTGTGACGCGCTTGTTTCTGCCGGCAGTACCGGTGCTGCTGTAGCAGCGGCTCTTTTCGGGCTGGGACGTATCAAAGGTATAGAAAGGCCGGCAATAGCCACGCCTATTCCTAGTATTACTGGTACGACTGTTGTTTTGGACTCCGGTGCAAAGGTTGACGCAAAACCGCAACACCTTGTTCAAAATGCGATAATGGGCTCTATATATGCAGAGTCAATTCTTAAGATAAAGAATCCGCGTGTTGGTTTGTTAAACATTGGTGAAGAGGAAACAAAAGGCAATGAACAGGCCTTGGCTACCTATCCTTTACTTAAAAATGAAGAACACATTAACTTTATCGGCAATGTCGAAGGCCGTGACATAAATAAAGGCACGGTTGATGTTGTAGTATGTGACGGTTTTGTAGGAAATGTTGTATTGAAAGTTGCAGAAGGTCTCGCGACTGCAATAATGACCATAATGAAACGCACCATTATGGAAAGTGGTATTATAGCAAAATTTGGTGCTATGCTGATCAAACCGGCACTGCGAAAAATGAAAAAGACCATTGACCCGGCAGAATACGGCGGTGCATTGCTGCTAGGTGTAAAAGCTCCTTTTATCATTTGTCATGGCAGTTCTAAAGCTAAAGCAATAAAAAATGCTGTTGGTGTAGCAATTGATTTTGCTGAGAAGGATGTTGTAAGACATATCGGAGAAAGCATCATAAATAAACGAAAAGGGAATGAATAATAATGGAAAAGATATTTGCTGGTATTTTAGGCATGGGACATTATCTTCCGGAGAAGGTTCTGACAAATTATGATTTAGAAAAAATGGTTGATACTAATAATGACTGGATTGTAGAAAGAACAGGCATCAAATCACGCCATATAGCAGCACCAGAGCAAGCAACGTCTGATTTAGCATTTATTGCTTCTGAGAGAGCTTTGAAAGATGCTGGAATTAATGGTGAAGACATTGATTGCGTAATTGTTGCTACTGAATCTCCTGATACTAAATTCCCTTCTACGGCTTGCTTGCTGCAGGATAAAATTGGTGCGAAAAATGCGGCAGCTTTTGATTTGTCAGCAGGGTGCTCCGGTTTTGTTTATGCATTGGCTGTAGCAAATTCGATGATAGTAAGTGGTTTGTACAAGCATATTTTGGTTGTTGGCGCTGAAACTCTTTCACGCATCATGAACTGGCAAGACCGTAATACTTGTGTATTGTTTGGCGATGGCGCCGGTGCAGCAGTTGTTGGTCAAGTTGAAGATGGTTATGGTGTTTTGAGCATTGACATGGGTGCTGATGGCTCTGGCGGACCATTTTTGTCGCAGCCAGCAGGAGGATCCCGTAAACCGGCTTCTCATGAAACAGTTGACGCTGGTGAGCATTTCATTCATATGGATGGCAGCGAAGTTTTCAAGTTTGCTGTTAAAATAATGGGACGTACTGCAGAAAAGGCTATGAAAAAAGCTGGATTAACCACAGAAGATGTTGACCTTCTGATACCGCATCAGGCGAACATTCGTATAATCAATTCAGCTGCTAAACGTTTGGGCATGTCAATGGACAAAGTTTTTGTTAATGTTGACAAGTATGGCAATACGTCAGCTGCTTCAATTCCTATTGCAATGTGCGAAGCCAGGGAACAAGGCCTTCTTAAAAAAGGCAAAACTGTTATACTTGCAGGTTTTGGCGCTGGTTTAACTTGGGCTTCCATTGCTTTAAAGTGGAGTAAATAGAGGAAAATAGGGAGGATTTAACAATGGGTAAAACAGCCTTTATATTTCCGGGACAAGGTTCTCAGACAGTTGGAATGATGAAAGAGTTTTACGACAACTATTCTGTTGTTCGTGACATATTTAAATCTGCAGATGAAGCACTAGGCTTTTCAATAACCGATATGTGCTTTAATGGACCTGAAGATCAATTGCGGTTGACATTTAACACACAACCTGCAATACTAACAGCTAGTGTTGCGGCAGCTGAAGTACTTAAGGAACATGGCATTGTTCCTGATATGGCTGCAGGACATAGTCTAGGTGAATATTCTGCTTTGGTTATTGCCGGAGCTTTAAGTTTCTCAGATGCAGTAAGAATTGTACGTAAACGTGGCCAATTCATGCAGGAAGCAGTTCCTGTTGGTGAAGGAAGCATGGCTGCTGTAATGGGCATGAACGACAGTAATGACATAGTAGCTATCTGCAAAAAGGTTGAAGCTGAAACTGGCAAAGAAGTACAGGCTGTAAACTTTAATTGTCCTGGACAGGTTGTAATTGCCGGTGCTGCTGCTGCAGTAGACAGAGCAGTTGAAGAGTTGAAAGCCGCTGGTGCTAAGCGCGCAGTTCTCTTACCAGTAAGTGCTCCTTTCCATAGCAGTTTGATGTATCCAGCGTCTGTTCGTTTGGCTGAAGAATTCAAAACTATTTCCTTTAATGATGCCAAGATTCCTGTAATTGCCAATGTTACCGCAGAAGAAGTTAACAAGGCAGCAGATATTGAGAGCCTGCTCGTCAAACAGGCTGCAAGCCCTGTGTTGTGGGAAAACTCAGTGCACAACATGATTAAGAACGGCGTAGAATGCTTTGTTGAAGTTGGACCTGGTAAAGTGTTATCAGGATTTAATAAAAAGATTGCTAAAGAGTTAACATCTCTTAACGTTGA
>CAYTOV010000004.1:0-41901 GCA_964439485.1 uncultured Acidaminococcales bacterium
GGTGAAAAGGTATAATCGATTCTAGAGAGGTCATATAACTGACGGAAGTGGATAACCACATGGAGTATGACCAGTATGAGCCGACCGTCTGGGCAGAAGCAGCCCGGAGTGGCGGCTTTTTTCATATAAAGAAAGGGGAATACAGAATGAATGAACTGAAATTAAAGTATGGCTGCAACCCTAATCAGGATCCGGCACGCATATATATGAAAGACGGCAGTGAGTTGCCGGTGGAAGTGTTGAACGGACGTCCTGGCTTTATTAACTTTCTGGATGCTTTCAATAGCTGGCAGTTGGTAAAGGAATTAAAAGAGGCGACCGGATTGCCGGCAGCAGCTTCCTTTAAACATGTAAGTCCTGCCGGTGCGGCAGTTGGCTTGCCTTTGTCAGACCTATTGAAGAAAATCTACTACGTCGATGACCTGGAGCTTTCTCCGCTTGCCAATGCCTATGCAAGGGCGCGTGGTGCTGACAGAATGTCTTCCTATGGTGATTTCGTAGCGCTCTCTGATATTTGTGATGAACAAACGGCAACTATGCTGGCACGGGAAGTATCGGACGGTGTTATTGCCCCTGGTTATACTGATAAAGCACTGGAAATTCTGAAAACAAAACGCAAAGGTACCTACAATGTCATCAAAATAGATACGAATTATGTACCTGATCCTGTGGAAAGCAAGGAAGTTTTTGGCATAACTTTTGAACAGGGCCGTAATGAAGTGAAAATTACGGAAGAACTGTTAAAAAACCGCCCGACTAACAATAAAGAAATACCGGAAGCGGCTGCCAGAGATCTTTTGATAGCTTTGATTACACTTAAGTATACGCAGTCTAATTCGGTTTGTTATGTTAAAGATGGTCAGGCTATAGGCATAGGAGCAGGACAGCAGTCACGTGTTCACTGCACCCGCTTAGCCGGCAATAAAGCTGACAACTGGTATTTGAGACAAAATCCTAAGGTATTGGCACTGCCTTTCAAGGAAAGTATCAGACGTCCGGATCGGGATAATACGATAGATGTTTATATCTCTGATGATGATCTGGATGTTTTGGCTGATGGCATTTGGGAACAATTTTTCACTGAAAAGCCGGAACGCCTTAGCCGTGAAGAGAAGAAAGCCTGGCTGGCAACTCTGCAGGGAGTCGCTCTTGGCTCAGATGCCTTCTTCCCGTTCGGTGATAACATCGAACGCGCACATCGCAGTGGTGTTGATTTTATTGCTCAGGCAGGCGGCTCCATTCGTGATGACAATGTCATCGAGACTTGTGATAAATATAATATAGCAATGGCCTTTACCGGCTTACGTTTATTCCATCATTAAAAGCAAAAAAAGAAGTTCCTGTGTATATTTAAATATACACAGGAACTTTTGATTTTTATAATCTTATTTTTTCAGGTCGGTTATGATGGCGTTGCCAAAGCGGATATCTTCTGTTTTGGCTCCAACAATATCAGTGCTGACAAGCAGCGCACCAGCAAAGTCTGCTTTTGTTAAATCAGCGGCACGCAGGATGCTCTGCGTAAGATTAGTATTCTTAAAAAGAGCTTCGCCTAAATCAGCATTTTGCAATTTAGCATTATATAAATTAGCGCCAGTGAAGTTCGTTTTACGCAAGTCAGCCTGGTAAAACCAGGAATTAGCGAGATTAGCACCGCTAAAATCTGCGGAATAGCCATCGACATAATCGAAAGTTGCCTCCCGGATATCAGCAGAACGAAAAGTGGCAAAGTCAATAATTGCATGACTGAAGCTGGTACGGAAAGCATTAACTCCGGAAAAATCAGCACGGGAAAAAGTGGCTTCTCTTAGATTGGCGTGTGACAAATCCGCACCGGTAAGATTTGCCTTTTCGGCATAAACGTTTTTCATGTTGGCTTTAACCAGTTTCGCACCCTTCAACGAGGCGCTTTCCAAAGCAGCTCCTTCTAAGTCGGTAAAACTCAGATCAGCTCCGGATAGATCAGCGTACGTCAGGTTTGCATTGGTAAGCTGTGCACCGGTGAGGTTGCCTTGAGGACAACTGCCGGTTGCCAGAAGCCTGTCGAGATCGGCCTGGTTGTAAGCTAAGGCAGGCATTGTGTTGAGTAACAAAACTAAGGATAAAACAAATATTTTTTTACCCATGATTAGCTCCTATCTGCCAGCTCCGTCAGAAACTCCTGCGAGTTATCAGGCAATTTCTTGATAATCTTCCATGGCTTATGTTTTGCGAGTTCTTCAGAACTGTAAGAAGAGCCGGCAAGAACAATCAAAGAACGGACACCGATGGCATTAGCGCATTTGATGTCGTTAGGCGTATCGCCTATGATTGTGACTTCTTCAGGTTTAATGGCCGGGTTTTTCACATATATTTTTTGAAATGCGGCTTGCGCAAGAATTGTACGATCTTCACTTAATTCACCGAAAGCACTCAGACTGTAGTCAAAGTAGTTTTCAATGCCATAGTGTTTTAGCTTCATATGTGCGGCATGACCAACATTACCGGTTAAAAGTGCAGAAGTGTAGCCTGTTTCATTTTGTTTAAGATAGGTCAAAACATTTTTTACATTGGGCAAAAGTCGGCCTTGGTGCGATTGCAGAAATTCTGGTAATAATCTGTAGTAGAGAATTAAAAGACCTGCGGCATCTGAGGCTTTGCAGCTGCCTTTGATATCAGTAATGGCTGTTTTGATAATGTGTGAATCTGTGCAGCCAGCCAGCTCATGCGAAAAAGTAAAATCGCTGCAGTTGTAACGAATACGGATAGCTTCTTTGAGGGCATCAATACCGGCACGGGCAGAAAGAAGAAGTGTGCCGTCGATGTCCCAAAATAAATATTTCATTAGTTCCTCCTGAGAACTTAATAAGTGTTCTTAAGAATTTGTGTTTGGTCCCATAACTATTTTCAATAGTCTCTTGCCAGCGTTTCTGGCACGGTGCATCGGCTTGATCTGAGATTTGCGTCTGGGCTTCATATCATTTTGGGAACCGAAGTCTCCGCGTTTAAGGAAAGTAATTTTGGATTTATCCGGTGAAAATTGTTTCTTTATAAATCCAGCCAGACGGTCTGGATCAGCTTCATCATTACAGGTAAAAATATCAACTGCGGCAAATCCGAGTTCCGGGTAAACGTGCAGATTGATATGACCGCGTTTGCAAGGAATACTGAAGGAGTATTCACCATTATCTTCAGCGTTGTAGCAAATAGAATAAGCACCAATTTTATAATCTTCCACTGCTTTTTGCAGAATTGCTTCTACCTTTTTGCAGTCGGATAATATTTCGTCTTTGCAGCTGTACATATCTATGGCAATTTGAGCACCTTTAAATTTCACGGAAAAGCTCCTTCCAATAATAAAAAATATCGCTATAATAATACCTAATGTTCGCTATATTATAGCGTATCGGCCGTAGAATGTCAAAATGATGCCAGAGTATGCTATAATAAAGAACATAGGTTCGGTAATGGTGGTGAAGGTATGGATGAGTTGGAAGCAACAATTGAAAATATAGTGTTTCAGGCTGAAGATGGCAAGTTTTCTGTCTTTCGTGTTCGCAGCGCGAAGATGGAGAAAATAGCAGTTGTTTATAAAGGGTTAGCACCTTTTTTGGGAGAACAGGTTAAGCTGTTTGGCAATTGGTCTGAACATCCGAAGTTTGGCAGACAGTTTCAGGCTACTACCTGGCAGACGCTGCAGACGTCATCGGCAGCCGGGATTGAACGCTTTTTGGGATCAGGCGCCGTACGAGGCGTTGGTAAGGCTATGGCGTCCAGGATAGTCGAAATGTTTGGTGAAGACACGCTTAAAATTATCGGTGAGGAATCTTATCGTTTGACAGAAGTGTCAGGCATCGGCAAAAAGAAAGCCGTCACGATTGCCTCTTCTTACTCTGAACTTTCAGATATGAAAGAGCTGATGTTGTTTTTGGAGGAGCATGGGATAAGTTCAAATTATGCGCCAAAGATACAAGCAAGATATGGCAATACAGCGTTGAAAAGGATTGAAGATAATCCCTATTCTCTTGCCAATGATGTAGCCGGTATCGGCTTTCGCACCGCCGACAGACTGGCAATGTCCATGGGACTCAAACCTGGAAATGAGAGCAGGGTAAAAGCAGGAATTGAATTTGCGCTGACGCAGACAGCTTCTTCTGGTCACACTTGTTTGCCGGAAGATAAATTACTAACGGAAACAGCGCGTCTTTTGCAGATTGCTTATGCTGAGGTTTATGAAGTTTATAAAAAACTAATTAAAGATGACCTGTTGAGAACAGAAGAATTTGCCGGTACACGCCTGGTCTATCCAGAGTACCTTTATCGTGCAGAGATTGGTGTTGCCAAACGTCTTTTGTATTTACGCGATAAGGTAAACAGAATCTGGCAGGTGGATTATCAGTCTATTATTGAAAATTGGGAACATGAGACCGGATTGAAATTGGCGGAAGCACAGATAGAAGCAATAAGCGCTTCGGTGGAACATGGTATCTTTATTCTGACTGGCGGACCGGGAACAGGTAAAACAACTGTTGTTAAAGGCATTTTAGCTGTGCTGGAAAAGGCTGGCTGCAAAATCTTACTGGCTGCTCCTACGGGGCGTGCTGCCAGAAGACTTGCTGAATCAGCCGGACATCCGGCATCCACTGTTCATAGAATGCTGGAGTATACACCAAACGGAGAAGCCTACTTTTTCGGACGCAATGAAGAAAACCCTTTGGAAGCAGACGCAATTATTGTTGATGAAGCTTCGATGCTGGACATTACACTTGCCCATAACCTTCTGAAAGCTGTGTCAGTAGGCTGCCGTCTGATTCTTGTCGGTGATGTTGACCAGTTACCTTCAGTTGGCCCGGGAACGGTGCTTAAAGATATTATTCGCAGCAAGATGATGCCTGTGGTTCGCTTAAACAGTATTTTTCGTCAGGCAGCGCTAAGTCCAATTGTTTTAAATGCACATAGGATTAACAAAGGACTGCAGCCTGAATGTGATAAATGCAACGATTTTTGCTTTACGGAAATCAATGATGAGAAAGAGGCAGCCGAGTATATAGTCGATAACTATGCGAGAATAACTGCCAGTGAGGGTTGGGAAGGCGTGCAGGTTCTTTCACCAATGCATAAAAACCCTTGTGGTGTTATGAATCTGAATAAGCTGCTGCAGGAAAGAATGAATCCGCCAGAACCCGGCAAGGCAGAAATAATGACGCCTAATGGTTTATTGCGGACAGGCGACAAGGTTATGCAGATTCGCAATAATTACGATAAGGATGTTTTTAATGGCGATATCGGTAGGATTGACAGGATTATAGGAACCAATGTCAGCGTTCTTTTCCCGGAAAGACCAGAGGGGGAAAAGGTTGATTACGCACAGAGTGAATTGGATGAATTGCAGCTGGCTTATGCGATGAGTGTTCATAAGGCCCAGGGCAGTGAATATCCTTCAGTCATAATGCCGCTTGTCCCCAGCCATTTCATGCTGTTGCAGCGGAATTTGTTTTATACCGGGGTAACGCGTGCTAAGAAGAGCGTTATATTGGTTGGCAGCCGGGCGGCAGTGAACACAGCTGTCAGCAAAGACGACATGAGAAAGCGTTATTCCTTGCTGGCGGAAAGAATGCAGGAAGAAAGCAATCTCGTTTAATAGTCTAGAGGCGAAGTTAAGTGTCCAGTTTTTGGCAACTGCTTATAGATATCTTTTTTCCACCTGTTTGTATTGAATGCAGGCAAAGAATTTCTGCAGGAATGTTATGTCCTGCTTGCAGAAAAAAGCTTCATGATTTCAGGATATTGCAGCCGAGAGCTTATTGCTGTCCTGACATTGAAAGCATATGTTTGTTTTATCGTTATGATGCGGGCATAAAGAAAGCTCTGCATGAGGTAAAATTTCACGGGAAGAAAAGGCTGCTTGCTGCTATGGCTGATGAAATGTCAATACTGGAAACACCAAAGCGTGTTTGTGCCATGTGGAATTTGCCAGCAAATATAGTAGTTGTTCCGATACCAACAGACAGGAAGCGTGTAGCGCAGCGCGGCTACGATGTGCCTCAGGGTATTTTCAGCCAGTGGTCGCAGAAACAAGGTTTTGTTTGGTGTGAGGCACTGGCAAGAATTCGTTCGACGGAACCTCAATATGGTTTGGACCGAAGTGAACGCCGTAAAAATGTGCGTGGTTGTTTCAACACGATCAGGGATATCCGAGGCAAGCCAATTTTACTGGTTGATGATATCTTTACCAGTGGCGCGACCGCTGAAGAGGCTGCTCATATTCTTCGCAAACAGGGAGCCAGCCATATTTGGGCAATGGCGTTTGCCGGCGGTGCCGATAATGATAAATAAAAAACATTCCGTTTTCACATTGGAAAGCGGAATGTTATTTTTTTGCAGATATGACTGATTTTAGAAAAGCGTGGACTACATCCGGGTCGAAGCTCAGACCGGCTCGGTCCTGTAACTCACGGGTTGCATCAGCATGGGATTTCTGCCAGTGCTCTGTACAGGGATTGATTATACGGTCGTAATGATTGGCAACAGCGATAATGCGTGCACCTAAGGGAATATTAACGCCTTTTAAACGTTTGGGGTAGCCTGTACCATCCCAATTTTCATGGTGACACAGGATAATCTTCATAATATGAGAAAACTCTGGTATGTTTTCCAGCATGCTTGCTCCGGCCAGAGAATGATTCTTGTAGGTTGAGAACTCGCGCGTACTCAGATAAGGATATTTACTTAAAATGGTGTTAGGCACTGCCAAGTGTCCAATGTCATGCAGAAGTGCTGCTGTTTTGATGCAGGCGACTTCATCAAAGGGAAGGCCCATTTTGGCAGATATGCTGACGGAGTAATTGCTTACCTGCTGGCTATGTAAATACAATGTCTTATTCTTTTGTTCCAAAATGGATAAGAAAAAATTGCATAGCTCCTTTGTCTTCCCATCGTTGGGAAATTCAAGGAATTGTGGAATGGTAAGCATGTCTATCCGTCCTTAACTAAATAAAGTAACCAAATACAGTATACTACAAAAAGAAGCAAAAGAAACGTCTTAGACGGCAATGTTGCGAAAAAAATTTATGTTTAAAGGTATTTTAAATAGTATTTTCTTAGCGCTTGCAGATAATTGTTATTTGCAAGCGCTGGCTATATGACTGCTTTGAAGTATATTTTTCTTGCTATTTCGATAACTTAAAATTATAATAGGCGAAGAGATACAACTCAGGTCTGTGGTTGCAAGTCGATGCCAGTTGCAGGCAAAACGATCCACGTAAGCAATCAAAGTATTGTGAGCACGGTGCAGCTTAGATGTAAGTCCTGCCGCGAAGAGCGAGAGGGGTAGTAGTGGGGAGCGATAACGCTTAGGAGCGAAACTTCCTGCAGGCGAGTGTGGGGGCGAAGACCAGGTCAGCTGAGTTGTTTTCTTTTATATTGTATTTATTCATTAATACCTGTGAATGTTATTCATGTATACATTTACAAGGTATTGTTTTTTTTCTTAGATAGCTTATAATAATAGAAGTTTTAAGAATAAATATTAATCGAGGGGGTATTTTTGTGAAAAAGAAATTCCAGATTGTTTGTTTGTGTATGTTTGTCTTTGCTTTATTAGTTGCAGGCTGTGGCGGAAGCAGTACGAAAAAGGAACTGATTGTTGGAACAGAGCCAGCATTTGCACCTTTTGAGTTCCAAAAAGAGAATTCTAAAGATTTTGTCGGTTTTGATATTGACCTCATCCAAGCTATTGCAAAACAAATGGGTTATGAAAAATGCACTATTCAAGGCATGGGTTTTGACGCTTTGATTCCTGCTCTTGATGCTAAAAATATTGATGTGGCTATTGCCGGTATGACTATCACCGATGAACGTGCAAAAAAAGTTAATTTCTCCAAACCTTACTATAAATCAGGTCTGGCCATAGTAGTTAGCAAAGACAACAATACAGTCAATGATGTTGCTGATCTCAAAGGCAAAAGAATAGCTGTACAAATTGGTACTACTGGCGCGATGGAAGCTGAAAAAATTGAAGGAGCAAAGATTACTTCCTTTAATACTAACGGTGAAGCTTGTCTCGAATTAAAAAATAAAGCTGTAGATGCTGTCATTGGTGATTTGCCTGTTGAGGCATATTTCCTGCAGCAGGGCGGCAACGACTTTGCTAAGATTGTTGGCAAAACTCTTTCCTCTGAGGATTATGGTATTGCTGTAGCTAAGAGCAACACTGCTTTGGCTAAGGATGTTGACAAGGCTCTTGACACTCTGAAACAAAATGGCGAATACGATAAATTATACAAAAAATGGTTCGGAGAAATGCCTAAGAAATAAGGCTTGACTATTAAGAAAAAGCAAAGAGTGCTAAAAATGTTGCACTTCCCCTTCTTTTGGTTGTATAATTAGCGAAGATAAAAACGCTAGGGGGAAGGTAAATGAAAAAAAGTTTTTTTGCAGCAATGACTCTTATTTTTGCTCTAGGTTTGTTGATGGCAGGCTGCGGCGGCGAGAAAAAAGCTGAGCAAAAGGTTTTGCGTGTTGGTACGGAGCCAACTTTTGCTCCTTTTGAGTTCCAAAAAGAAGGCAGCAAAGACTATACCGGTTTCGATATGGATCTTGCACGTGCGATTGGCAAACAGCTTGGCATGAAAGTTGAAATCGTAAGTATGGGCTTTGATGGCTTGATTCCTGCTCTTAATGCAGGCAACATTGATGCTGTTGCGGCTGGTATGACTGTAACACCTGAACGTGCAAATAGTGTTAAATTCAGTGAGCCTTATTACAAATCCGGCTTATCTGTGATGGTACGTAAGGATGAAACTGCTATTACTGGTATAGAAAGTCTGAAAGGCAAAAAAATAGCTGTACAAATTGGTACTACAGGCGCTATGGAAGCCCATAAGATTGCTGATGCAAAAGTAGTAGAATTTAATACCAATACAGAAGCTGCTTTGGAATTGAAAAATGGCGGCGTTGACGCAGTAGTTAATGATTTGCCTGTAGTTGCGTACTTCCTGCAACAAGGTGGCGGCAAAGATTTTGCCAAGATGGTTGGCAAGGTTGTAACTGCTGAGGAATATGCAATAGCTGTGAAAAAGGGTAATGATAAGCTGGCTGGTGATATTAATAAAGCCCTGGCTGAATTGAAAAAGAACGGCGAATACGACAAAATTTATAAAACTTGGTTTGGCGAACAAGTAAAATAATCAAGTTATTTTCAAAACCGGAGTACATCGCAGCGTGTTGCCAGGATGTGCTCCGATTTTATTTATTGCCTTATTTGTTTTTCAATTGATATCTTTTTTTGAAAGTTGGTGTTTGCGTGGATTTGAATTTTGAAATTATACAAAAGGCATTTCCTCTTCTTTTGCAGGGAGCCGGTATTACCATACAGATTACAGCCTTGAGCGTTGGACTCGGTCTTCTCATAGGCATGATTGTTGGTGTTGCCCGTCTGGCTTCAATTAAAATTGTTAAATATCTGGCTAACATATATGTGGACTTCATTCGTGGTACGCCTCTGTTAGTACAGATTTTCCTCGTCTATTTTGCGCTGCCGATATTGACGGGCTCCCGTATTGATCCGTTTATTGCGGCCATTGCTGCTTGTTCTATTAACAGCGGCGCCTATATTGCAGAGATCTTTCGCGGTGGTATCCAATCCATTGATATTGGGCAGACGGAAGCAGGCCGTTCACTTGGCTTAAACTGGTACCAGACGATGCGATATGTAATTATGCCGCAGGCCTTTAAAAGAATTATTCCTCCTTTGGGGAACGAATTTATTGCGATGCTAAAAGACTCTTCGTTGGTTTCTGTTATAGGTTTTGAGGAACTGACCAGAAGAGGTCAGTTGATTATTGCACGTACTTATGCATCTTTTGAAATTTGGCTTGCTGTAGCCTTTATTTATCTGATAATGACATTTACAATTTCACGCTTCGTGGCATATTTGGAGCGGAGGTACCAGACGAAATGATTAAAATTAGTAATTTACATAAAAGTTTTGGCACTTTGGAAGTCTTGCAGGGAATTGACCTGGAAATCGCTGAAAGAGAAGTAGTTGTAATCATTGGACCTTCTGGTTCCGGCAAAAGCACGCTTTTACGCTGCATCAACTATCTGGAAGAACCCACTTCGGGAACTATCGCTGTTGACGGCATTGAGTTAAGCGGTGAAGCCAATATCAATGCCATTCGCCGTGAAGTAGGCATGGTTTTCCAACGCTTTAATTTGTTCCCGCATATGACGGTAATGGAAAATCTTTTGCTGGCGCCAATGAAAGTACGCAATCTGACAAAAGCAGAAGCTGAAAAAAATGCCCTTGCCCTATTGATAAAGGTAGGATTGGAAAGCAAGGCAAATGCTTATCCGGAACAGCTTTCCGGCGGGCAGCAGCAAAGGGTCGCTATTGCACGCGCTTTAGCAATGAAACCGAAAGCGTTATTATTTGATGAGCCTACTTCCGCGTTGGATCCGGAAATGATCAAAGAAGTTCTGGATGTCATGAAAGACCTTGCGCAGGAAGGCATGACCATGGTTGTTGTAACTCATGAGATGGGTTTCGCACGTGAAGTTGGCGACAGAGTAATTTTTGTTGATGGCGGCAAAATAGTTGAACAAGGGGCTCCGGAGGCTATTTTTTCCCGTGCTAAAGAAGAACGGACCAAGAGCTTTTTATCAAAAATTCTTTAAATGGTACATTGTTTCAATTGTTTCATATTTCAACCTCTCAAGGCCTGAATTTCATGCAGAGCAGTGTTTTCCTTTATTATGAGAAGGAATAAGCGAACTGATGGCGAATCTATAAAACAAGAAATAAACAAAGTGATTTTGGCTTTGTTTTTTATAGAAGGAGGTTTTGACTATGACAGTAAATGTACGTGGTAAAAACATCGATGTAACACCGGCATTAAAAGATTATGTTGAGAAAAAAGTTTTAAAAGTTACAAGACAATTTAAAAATATTGGTGATATTTCTGCACTTATGAGAGTGGAGAAAGGCGATAGCGTCAAAGGCGAACGCATTGGCGATTGCGTAGTAGAGATTTCTTTCCCGGCAGGGGGCGTAAATTTCAGAGCGCAGGAAACAACCAAGGATATGTACTCTTCTGTTGATCTGGTAATTGAGAAAATTGAGCGCCAGATTCACAAATATAAAACAAAATTGATGAGAGGCAGATACAATAACTTCCGTGAGGAAGCGCCGGTTATATCCGCTGTTCCAGCTGAAGAGCCTGAATTTAAAGTCGTCAGAAATAAACGCTTCATTATGCGCCCGATGGGTGTTGAAGAAGCAATTATGCAGATGAATCTTTTGAACCATGATTTCTTCGTATTTTTTGATGAAGAGATTGAGGCTGTAAATGTTGTATATCGTCGCAAAGATGGCGATTATGGTTTACTGTCTCCTGAATTGAAATAAGTTCATGAAAATGTTACAAAAACCCGGGACGGAAATCCCGGGTTTTTTGACTTTTACTGCCTGTTCTGTTAAAATTTACTATTGAGCGTAGGCTGATTTAGTGCGAAAAATGAGGAGTGATTGTGTTGCTCGAAGGTTTAATGAAAAAAATTTTCGGTGATCCGAATGAAAAAGAATTAAAAAGTGTTCAAGTGTATGTTGATGCAGTAAATGCTTTGGAAAAAGATATAGAAAACATGAGTGATGCGAGCCTTGCAGAAAAAACAGCTGAATTCAGGGACAGAATTGCTAAAGGTGCAACTTTGGATGATATTCTGCCGGAAGCTTTTGCGGTTGTACGTGAAGCGTCCAAGCGTGTTCTTGGTTTGCGCCATTTTGATGTACAATTAGTCGGCGGCTGTGTCCTGCACAGGGGTAAAATTGCGGAGATGCGTACGGGCGAAGGTAAAACTTTGGTTGCAACACTGCCAGCCTATTTGAATGCATTGACAGGCAAAGGCGTTCACATTGTTACTGTTAATGAATATCTGGCTCATCGTGATAGCCAGGAAATGGGCAGAGTTTTTAATTTTTTAGGCCTTTCTGTTGGCTTGATTATTCATGGACTTGATTTCCCGGAAAGAAAAGCTGCTTATGCCGCAGATATAACATACGGCACCAATAACGAATTTGGCTTTGATTATTTGCGTGACAACATGGTCGTTTCGCTTGACCAGATGGTACAAAGACCTCTTAACTATGCGATTGTCGATGAGGTCGACAGTATTCTTGTTGACGAGGCTCGTACTCCGTTGATCATTTCTGGCCCGGGCGAAAAATCTACAGACCTGTACAAAGTATTAGCCCGTGTTGTTGCTCAACTGGTCGAGGGAGAAGACTATACTGTTGACGAAAAACTTAAAACGGCTGCTCCTACAGAAGTTGGTATTGCTAAAGCCGAAAAAATGCTTGGCGTCGCTAACATGTATGCCGGTGAAGCCAGCATCGATTTCTCTCATCAATTAATGCAGGCTTTGAAAGCAAAAGCAATCATGCACCGTGATAGAGATTATGTAGTTAAAGATGGCGAAGTTATTATTGTTGATGAATTTACCGGCCGTCTGATGTTCGGACGTCGTTTTTCAGAAGGTCTGCATCAGGCAATTGAGGCTAAAGAAGGCGTTAAAGTTGAACGTGAAAGCCAGACTCTCGCTACGATAACCTTCCAAAATTATTTCCGTATGTATGATAAGCTTTCTGGTATGACTGGTACTGCTAAGACAGAGGAACAAGAATTCCAAAAGATTTATGGACTGGATGTAATAGTTATTCCTACTAATAAACCAAATCAGCGTATAGATTATCCTGATGTCATTTATAAAACAAAGAACGCTAAATATAAAGCTGCTGCTAACGAAATCGAAGAGTGCCATAAATCAGGCAGACCTGTTCTTGTTGGTACGACTTCAATCGTGCAGTCAGAAGAGCTATCCGGTATTTTGAAAAAACGTGGAATTCCCCATACTGTCTTGAATGCCAAGTTCCATGAGAAGGAAGCCGAAATCATAGCTGGTGCCGGACAATTCGGCGCTGTAACAATTGCTACTAATATGGCAGGCCGCGGTACAGATATCGTGCTCGGCGAGGGCGTTCCGGCTTTGGGAGGTCTCCATATTGTTGGTACCGAGCGTCATGAAAGCAGACGTATTGATAACCAGCTGCGTGGACGTTGCGCACGTCAAGGCGACCCTGGTTCAACACGTTTCTATCTGTCTCTGGAAGATGATCTCATGCGTTTGTTTGGCTCCGACAATATTTCCAGCATCATGGATAAGCTGGGAATGGAAGAGGACGAACCGATTGAACATAGTCTGGTAACAAAATCTATCGAATCAGCGCAGAAGAAAGTGGAATCACGTAACTTTGATATGCGTAAACATGTTCTGGAATACGACGATGTTATGAATCAACAACGCGAAGTAATTTATGCTCAACGCAAGAAGATTCTTGTAGAGAATAATTTGCGTGAGAATATCATGGATATGGTCACACGTGTCGTTGACAGAACAATGGTAATGTATGCTCCACCTGATGTTTATTCTGAAGAGTGGGATTTGCCGGCCCTGATTGCGTATGCTGAAGAATTCTACGCACCGCCTAATACTTTAACTGTTGAGCATTTACAAACTCTCAGCCGTGAAGAATTAAATGAGTATTTGCAAAAACTTGCTGTAGACTACTACGAACAAAGAGAAGAGTCAATTACTCCAGGGATTATGAGAGAACTTGAAAACCTTGTAATGCTTAAAGTCGTTGACAGTCATTGGATGCAGCATCTGGATGCCATGGATATGCTGCGTGAAGGTGTAGGCCTGCGTGCTTATGGACAAAGAGATCCATTAGTTGAATATAAGCTTGAAGCTTATGATATGTTCCAGGCAATGATTGATGCTATTCAGGATGATGTCGTGCGCTATATGTACAGGGTTAACGTGGTTACGCAGCCGAAGGTTGAAGACCGCCTGCAGAATGCAACGGTCAATAATCCTAGCGGTGATAGCGAAGCAGACGCTAAAAAACCTGTCGTTAAAGGTGAGGAGATCGGCCGTAATGACCCATGTCCTTGTGGCAGCGGCAAAAAATACAAAAATTGTTGTGGAATTGAAAAATAGCGAACTGAGCGAAGTCGGAACTTATTAGAAGTTCGGCTTCGCTTGGGTTATTTATTGGAAATAAACTGTAAAAGGAAGTGAAACGTTTGCTTATAGAAGAATATAGACCAGAAATAAACAATTTAAAGCAGAAGTTAGACGAAATGAGGGGATCTCTTTGACGTCGCTCGCAAAGAGGACCGCATTGCTGAATTAGAACATAAAATGGGTGAGCCTAATTTTTGGGATAACCCGGAAGAAGCGCAAAAAGTCGCGCAAGTCGTTACACAACTAAAAGACGAAGTAGGCATTTTCCGGTCTTTGGAAACCAGATCGGAAGATCTGGAAGTTATGCTGGAACTTGCAATGGAAGAAGAAGACGCAGATATTGTCGGCGAAATCGAGCAATCATTGACGTCTGTACGTGCTGACATCGAACATCTTGAGCTAGGCATGCTTTTGTCAGGTGAATATGATGCAAACAATGCGATTTTGACTTTACATGCCGGTGCAGGCGGAACAGAAGCTCAGGATTGGACATCAATGCTGCTCAGAATGTTTGGACGCTTTGCAGAGCGTTCTGGCTACAGTGTTGACGTTCTTGACTACCAACCAGGCGATGAAGCTGGCGTTAAAAGTGTTACTCTTGGTATTAATGGGCATAATGCCTATGGTTATATGAAATCGGAAAAAGGCGTGCACCGTTTGGTCCGCATTTCTCCGTTTGACTCCAATGCGCGCAGACATACCTCGTTTGCAGCAGTTGATGTTATGCCGGAAATTGATGACACAGTAGAAATTAATATCAGTCCTGCAGATTTAAAAGTTGATACCTATCGTGCCAGTGGCGCAGGCGGACAACATATTAATAAAACAGATTCTGCTGTACGTATGACGCATATCCCTACAGGAATCATAGTACAGTGCCAGAATCAACGTTCCCAGATACAAAATAGAGAGCGTTGCATGCAGTTGTTGCGCGCCAAATTATTTGAATATGAGAAACAAAAACAAGCAGAACTGAAATCCGATATTGCCGGTGATTATCAGGCGATAGAATGGGGCAGTCAGATACGTTCATATGTTTTTCACCCATATAATATGGTTAAAGACCACCGGACAGGCGCTGAAACAGGCAATGTGCAGGCTGTCATGGACGGTAATCTGGAACTTTTTGTCGAAGCATACTTACGTAGTTTGCAGAAGATAAAATAATTATGCAGAAGAATTGGAATAGGTGGAGATTTTGTTGAGGAAAACCTGTTATAACCCGGTGTTAATTATTATAATGGCGATTGCGCTTATTTTTTCAGTTCTTTTGAATTTCCAGCGTCATTCTGTTGAGCAGGCTAACCGAACTGTGGAAATGGCGATGGAATATGAGAGTATTGCCAGAATGGCACATGGTGAAGGTGTGTCTGAAGAAAAAGTCTTGAAGATGTTCAAAGATCGCGGTGTTACCAGCCTGATCCTTTTTGACACAACTTTGCAGAAACTTGGCGACAAAGGTAAGGTAACCGTAGTTACGGGATCTGACCTTTTGCATGCCTATCGCACCAATCAGATACAGAGTGGCATATGGCAGGATTTGATCGTTAAAGGAAAGATTTTAACGAATGCTGCTTATGTTACTGAAGGCTCATCTCCTCTTACCATGCAGGATGTGGAAGAAGACCTTACTTTACGCTTCGGTAAAGACCTTGTTCATGTTATTTCAGAGTCACCGAAGGTTATCGAGGTAAAAGGCGATACCAAACTTGTTGAAGGCGAAGCCTATGGCGAACAAAAAGGCATTCGGCAAATGGATCTGGGCTTGTCGTCAGAAGAACTGCAGCTGGCCAAAAATCTTGGTTTCATGGTTATTGCCAGACCAGTAAATTATGGGCATGGCTATAACATGGCCTCTGCACCTGAACGTGAGCAAATTGATGGCTTTTTCAACCGCCTTGACAAATCGGGTGCTAAGATATCGGCTTTCGCCGGCAGCGGCAAAACAATACTTGGTTATAAGCAAAATCTTGACTATGTAGCAGAAAATCTTCTTAAACGTGATATTACGCTGGCGATGGTCGAAAATATTGTCCAGCTTCAGTTTGTACCATTGGAGGGGCTTGTACCTATGGCCGAACTGATGGATTACAAAGGTGCTCGTACTTACGTTATTGATAAAGCAGAGCAAAAGAAGCTGAAAGTTAATGAAGCAATGCTTCGTTGGGCTTTGACCGATGAAGAACGTAACATCAGAATTAATTATGTTAAGACCTTCTTGGAACCACAGGATGGCAAGACCTTGCTGCAGACTAATCTGGATTACGTAGAAGATATTACGAAAAGTGTCGAAGCGAGAAATTTCAGCATAGGCAAGGCTGGTATCTTTGCAAAATATATGCCTAATCGCTTGCTGTTTATCCCAATCGTCTTTGGTATTCTAGCGGCCGGCATGCTTTATCTTACGCAGCTCATTGAGATTAAGAAGAAGCATCAATATCTTCTGCTATTGGCTGCGGGCTTGCTTTTCAGCGCAGTAATCTTGTTTGCTAAGGGACTATTGGCAAGGCAAGTGCTTGCATTGTGTGCTGCCACCGTTATTCCGGTGCTTTCCCTGAACTATATTCTTAATATCTGGGATAATTACCATGGCGGCGGCAAGCCGTTGACAGCTGTCCTTTTTGCAGCTACATGGCAGCTGGCAATGGCTATAGCAATTTCGCTGGTTGGTGCTTCGTTCGTCGGAGCAATTCTTGGCGATGTTCGTTTTCTGATGGAGATTGATATTTATAAAGGCGTAAAGCTGACCTTTATTTTACCTATATTACTGATGTTTTTCCTGTGCGTCAGAAGGTATTCTTTGTTTGAAGGTGATGACGATAGTAAAAATGTAATTACCAGAATCGAGAATGTACTTTCCCGTCCTATAACTTTGAAAGTAGTTTTTGCCATGATCGTTTTTGCTTTTATTGCCTGGGTATTTATTGGCCGTTCTGGGCATACAGCCGGAGTGCCGGTGCCGGACATTGAAGTAAAATTAAGACTTTTCCTTGAAGAAATGATGAAGGCGCGTCCGCGTGAAAAAGAATTTTTGGTTGGCCACCCAGCCTTTTACTTGGCTGCGTTTGCGGTCTACAATAAATTCCCACGTCTTCTCAGTGTTGCTTTTATCTTGGCCGCAACTATCGGACAAGGCTCATTGGTACAAACTTTTGCTCATATGAGAACTCCCATAATTATGTCTTATATCAGGGCAATTGATGGCTACCTGCTGGGAGCAGCAATAGGTATCTGTGTACTTATTGCGTTTGCCATATTCTATCCTTATTTGCAGGCTTTACAAAGGAGATACTTGAAGCATGAGTAAAATTTTGATTTCCGGTTATTATGGTTTTTCGAACGCCGGTGATGAAGCAATGTTGACAGCCATTATCGAGGCTCTGCGTGCTGAACGGCAAGATGTCGAAATTACTGTTATGTCCGGCAAACCGGAAATCACAGCGGAAAAACACGGAGTAAATTCGATTCACAGGTTTAATCCTTTGCAAATATTCAAAGCAATGTTGAGTGCGGACTTGCTTTTATCCGGCGGCGGCAGTCTCCTGCAGGATGTCACGAGCAAACGCAGCATTCTCTATTACTTAAGCATTCTGTTGATGGCAAAGCTATTGGGAAAAAAGGTCATGCTCTATGCACAAGGTATTGGCCCGATAAACTCTTCTGTCGCACGCAGTTTGACAAAATACGTCTGCAGAAAAGCAGACCTCATCACGGTAAGAGATGATGGCTCCTACGATGAATTGCTGGAAATGGGGCTATCGGCTGACAGGATACTGGTTACTGCTGATGCCGTCTTTTCATTGGTTGCCGATCGAAAAGATATTGGCAGAAAGATTCTTCAGGAAAATGGTCTGGAGGGCGGTAAACCAATTATAGGTATTGCTGTCAGACATTGGCCCGGAGAGCAAAGATTCATGCATGTGTTTGCCGAGGCAGCTTTTAAGCTGCGTAAACAATATGATGCCTATATTGTTTTTGTGCCTTTACAGTTCCCGTCTGACACGAAAATTGCTAAGGAAATTGCACTTTTGATGGAAGACCAGACGGATACCATTATTCTTGAAGAGGGATATACTACAGAAGAATATGTTTCTCTTATCAGTAATCTTGACCTTTTGATAGGTATGAGGCTGCATGCACTAGTTTTTTCCGCACTGGCAGGCGTACCGTTTTTAGCTGTTTCCTATGACCCAAAGGTTGATCGTTTTGTCAAAGGAATGGAAGGAACTGTTGCTGGCAGCATAGACAAGATAACCAGCGAAGATATCTTGCTTGAAAGTGCAAGAATGTGGCAGCGTGTGCCACAGAAGCAGAACGCCAAAATACAAGCCTTACGCGAGGAAGCGCAGCGAAATGCTGCTCGTGCGGTTGGCTTGTTAAAAAAATGATAAAATGAAGGAGGCCTTGCCTTGCTATTAATGAGTGGTGTCAGTAAAACCTATCGTAATGGTTCAGTGGCTTTAAAAAATATTGATTTGCATATAAAGCCCGGCGAGTTTGTCTTTATAGTTGGGCCTAGTGGCGCAGGTAAGTCCACCTTTATCAAAATGCTATTCAAAGAAGTATTGCCTACTACCGGTAAAATTTATGTTGACGGTGTCGATGTCCTGGCTTTGACTGATAAGGAAGTTCCTTTTTTGCGAAGACAGTTGGGTATTATTTTTCAGGATTACCGTCTTTTACCTGACCGCACTGTTTATGACAACGTTGCTTTTGCTATGCAGGTTATTGAATCTCCAGCGGTGAAGACAAGACGGCGTGTTATGACAGTTTTAGAACTTGTTGGCCTGAAAAACCGTGCCAATGCTTATCCGGCGGAGCTATCAGGTGGCGAGCAGCAGAGAATAGCTATTGCCCGGGCAATTGTTAATGATCCTATCATGGTAATTGCAGATGAACCTACGGGTAATCTTGATCCGGAAACGAGTAAAGATATCATGCGTATTTTTACCGGCATCAATGAAAGTGGTACGACAATAGTAATGGCAACACATGACAAAGAAATTGTAGATGCCATGGGTAAACGCGTAATTGCAATAGAAAATGGCGTAATCGTCAGAGATGATGCCAAGGGAGTTTACGGATATGAGTCTGAGCACTAAAGAATATTTTGTCAGGGAAACTTTTAAGTCAATAAAACGCAATCAGCTGATGAGTCTTGCCTCAGTTTCAACCGTAGCGTTGTCGCTGCTTGTTCTCGGCATTTTTATGGTTATGGTTTTTAATACTAATCATGTTGCCAAGTTTTTAGAGACGCAGGTTCAGATTTCGGTATATATGGCAGATTCAGCTAGCTCTGAAACGCTGAAAGCTACTGAAAAAACACTGAAGGCATTGCCTGGTGTTACAAGCGTAAAGAATATAACTAAGGATGAAGCTTTAGAGAGATTCAAGGATCGATTGGGCAGCCAGAGTAATCTGCTTGATTTTATGGGTGATGAAAATCCTTTCCCCTATTCTTTTGAAGTCCATGTTGATAAACCTGAACGTATCAGCGAACTGGCACCTAAAATTGACGACCTTAATGGTGTTGAGACTGCCAAATTCGGACAGGAAGTTGTCGAGAATATCTTCAGACTGACAAAGATAATGAGAGTTGGCGGCATATTGCTTGTTCTATTGTTAGCCATGGCTACTCTCTTTATTATTGTTAACACGATACGTATTACCGTTTTTGCCCGCCGCAGGGAAGTAACGATAATGAAATATGTTGGTGCTACTGACTGGTTCATTCGTTGGCCGTTTTTGTTGGAAGGGATGTTCCTGGGTTTTACAGGAGCTTTAGTTGCTACGCTTATTATTAATCAGGTATATGGTGCTATCTTAAACAGTGTGCACGCAACTCTTGCTTTTTTCCCGCTTCTTCCTACCTGGCCGCTATTGTTGTATATAGATATTACGCTGATAGTTATTGGTACGGCTATCGGGGCTGCAGGCAGCAGCATATCTCTGCGTAAATTTTTAAAGGTTTAATGTCGGAGGCATCTATGTTGAAGAAAGATATAATAGCTGTGTTTTTGGCCGCAACATTTTTTCTTAATCTTGTTGCGCCTGTTGGTGCAGCATCAATAGAAGATAAACAAGCTGAATTGGAAAGTATTCAACAACAGCTTTATAACAAAGATGTGGAACGTGAAAATGCCAAGCAGGTTGTCGCTTCGGCAACAGACAAACTTCTTGAGGCGCAGTCCCAGCTCAGCGAAGCGCAGCATGAGCTTGCTACGGTTGAAGAAGAACGCGAAGATCTGGAAGATAAGATTTCAAACAATACTGTAGCTTTGGACAGAAAAAAAGAACAGGTTGATAAACGTGTTGCTGTTTATCGCGGACGTTTGAAAGATATTTACATTAACGGACAGATTAATTATCTTGATGTTTTGTTAGGTGCAAAAGATTTTTCGGATTTTTCTTCGCGTATGTATTTGTTAAAAAAGATTATTGCCAATGATGTTTCCTTGCTAGCCGACTTGAAAAAGAAAAAAGCAGAGCTGGAAGCAGCTCAGGAAGTCTTGGCAAGCAATATGGCCAGGGTTAAGACTGTACATAGTGAAGTATCCTCTAAGCAGCAGTTGGTTGCTCAAAAAACAATGGAACGTGAATCAGCCTATAACGACGCCGTATCTGAACAGAGCCGCCTGGATGAGGAATACAATGAATTGATGGAAACTTCGCAGCGCATAGCTGATATGATTCGTAATCTGGAAAGCGGCGGTACTATCTCGTCTGCAAGCAGGGGATCAGGCGCCTTTGTCTGGCCTATTTATGGCGAAATTACTTCTCCTTTTGGCTGGCGCACACATCCGATTTTTGGTACGCAGAAATTCCATTCCGGCCTTGATATCGCAGCAGATTATGGTGATCCGGTTGTTGCTGCTAATTCCGGCACAGTAATCTATGCTGACTGGATGGGCGGCTATGGTAATGCTGTGATGATCGACCATGGCGGCGGCTTGGTTACTTTGTATGGACACAACTCCAGCCTTGCTGTTTATAATGGCCAGCAAGTGTCAAAAGGCCAGACGATTGCTTATGCAGGCAGCACTGGTTATTCTACAGGACCGCATTGTCATTTTGAAGTGCGTATTCATGGTGAAGTAACAGATCCAATGAATTACTTACCATAAAAATGGGGGAGCCTGAGCATGTTAAAGAAAAGATTTAGTATCGTTACAGTTGTAATCGCTTGCATTTGCTCCTGCGGCCTGGTTATTGGCGCACTTCTTTATGGGCTGCAGTCTGTAACGGGCAGCTTACCTGGGACCTTTAAATTCATGAGAGCACTTTCTATAGTTCGCAGCAGCTTTATCGAATCCGTTGATTATAACAAGCTGTATGAAGGTGCTATTAAAGGTATGGTTAATGCTTTAGGTGATCCTTATTCTGTCTATCTTGATGAGGAAAGTTTCAAATCATTAGTCACGAGCACTGAAGGACATTTTGGTGGCATTGGTGTTGTCATCGGCATGAAGGACAATAATTTTGTTGTGATTGCGCCGCTTAAGGGAACGCCAGGTGACAGAGCTGGCATAAAAAGTGGGGATAAGATAACCGCCATTGACAGCAAAAAAACTGCCGGACAGACATTAGAAGACGTGGTTGCGCAAATTCGTGGTAAAGAAGGAACTACTGTCGAAATTGAGTTAAAAACTGTTGCCGGTGAAGTAAAGACAGTACGAGTAATCAGGTCGGACATCAAACTGGAAACCGTTGCCGGCGAAATGAAAAATAATAAAATAGGCTACATACGGATAGGTATGTTTAATGAAAATACCGGATCTGATTTTATTAAAAAGTTTCATGAGCTTGAAGGTCAAGGTATGGAAGGCTTAGTGCTCGATTTAAGAGATAATCCCGGGGGCCTACTTGGTGAAAGCGTCAAAGTGGCAGAGCTGATGGTACCTAAAGGGCCGATTGTTTCTGTGACGGAAAGAAGCGGTAAAAGCGTTACCGAATATTCCAGCCTTGAAAAGACAAAATATCCTGTGGCAGTAATTGTTAACCAAGGGACAGCAAGTGCTGCCGAAATTGTTGCAGGTGCTTTGCAGGATACAAAGGCAGGGAAACTTTTTGGAACTAAAACTTTTGGCAAAGGTTCTGTGCAGGCTGTCAGCAATCTTGATGAAAGCACTGGTATGAAATTAACAATAGCCCGCTACTATACACCTAGTGGCCGTTCAATCAATGGCACAGGGATAGAACCGGACGTGGTGATTGAGGCAGCTGGTGAAACCGGTGAGAATCAGTTAACCGAAGCAATTAGTTATTTAGAAAAAGAGCTTGTAAAAAAATAATTTAAAGGGCGTCTGCATTTAATGCGGACGCCCTTTAAATATCACCACAATTCTATGAAAGAGAAAGAAAAAATGCTATAATTAATCTCAATTGAGAAACTTTATTATTACGGAGAATAAAATGGAATTTAACATTAAAGCACCCTTTGAACCGGCAGGCGACCAGCCAGAGGCCATTGAAAAGCTTATCAGTGGTATTGAAAATGGAGCAAGAACACAAGTTCTTATCGGAGCAACTGGTACTGGTAAAACATATACCATTGCCCAAGTCATAAATAAAGTGAGAAAACCGACATTGGTTATTGCTCACAACAAGACATTAGCCGCGCAACTGGCAAGCGAATTCAAGGCCTTTTTCCCAGAGAACGCGGTAGAATATTTTGTTTCCTACTATGATTATTACCAGCCGGAGGCATATATTCCGCAGACAGATACGTATATTGAGAAGGATGCTTCTATTAATGACGAAATAGATAAACTGCGCCATTCCGCAACCAGTGCTCTTTTTGAAAGACGCGACGTGATAGTTGTTGCCAGTGTTTCCTGCATTTATGGCTTAGGCGCGCCGCAGGATTATTATGATATGGTGCTTTCATTGCGGGTGGGACAGCAAATAGATCGTCAGGTTATTTTGAAGAAACTTGTCGAAATACAATACAGTCGCAATGATATTGCGTTCCAACGCGGTACTTTCCGCGTAAGAGGTGACGTGATCGAGGTCATACCAGCAGGGTTTAATGAAAAAGCGATTCGTATCGAAATGTTTGATGATGAAGTAGAAAACCTGCTGGAAGTAGATTTGCTGACTGGCGAGATCTTAGCAAGGCGAACGCACGCTGCCATTTTTCCGGCTTCCCATTATGTCACTTCCAGGGATAACCTTGTAAGGGCAATGGAGGATATCAAGCAGGAGCTGGCAGAAAGACTTGAGGAATTAAAGGCACAGAACAAGCTCTTAGAAGCGCAGCGTTTAGAACAGCGTACTAATTATGACTTGGAAATGATGAATGAAATGGGCTATTGCTCAGGCATAGAGAACTACTCGCGCCATTTAGCCAAACGTAAAGCGGGGGAACCAGCTTTTACGCTGGTCAACTACTTCCCGAAAGACTTTCTTTTAGTAATTGATGAATCCCATGTAACTTTACCTCAAATCAGGGCAATGTATGCCGGTGACCGTTCCCGTAAAGCTATGCTTATCGAACACGGTTTCCGCCTTCCTTCTGCTTTCGATAACAGACCACTGACATTTGATGAATTTCAGGAACAGCGTGATCAGGCAATTTATGTTTCGGCTACGCCGGGAAAATATGAGCTTGCAGAAACGGACAATATTGTGGAACAGATTATCCGACCTACAGGTTTGATAGACCCTATGATTGAAATTCGGCCAATTAAAGGGCAAATTGACGATTTGCTTGGAGAAATTAACAAGGTAGCTGCAGCAGGTGAAAGAATTTTGGTCACTACGCTGACCAAGCGTATGTCCGAAGATCTGACAGAATACCTGAAGAAGGCTGGCGTCAGAGTTCGCTATCTGCATTCGGAAATAGTTACAATTGAGCGCGCTGAAATAATTCATGCTTTACGCGCTGGTGAATTCGATGTTTTGGTCGGAATTAACCTTTTACGTGAGGGCCTTGATTTACCGGAGGTTTCCCTGATTGCTATTCTGGACGCAGATAAAGAAGGCTTTCTGCGTTCTGATACGGCAATGATTCAGACAATTGGCCGTGCGGCACGTAATGTTAATGGCCGCGTCATTATGTATGCTGACCGGATGACGGATTCGATGCAAAGAGCCATTGACGAGACAGACAGGCGCCGTGCCAAACAGGAAGCCCACAATTTAAAATATGGTATTGTTCCGCAGACTATCAAAAAACAAGTGCGTGAGCTGATCAAGCTGACGAAAGTCAATGAAGAAAATACCAGTATTAATTATTCTGTCAAGGAGATCAAAAAACAATCAGAGAAGGAACTTAGCAAACTGGCCAAAGAGCTGGAGAAAAATATGGCTGCAGCGGCTAAAGAATTAGATTTTGAAAGAGCCGCGGAATATAGGGACCGCCTGATAATTGTTAAAGGGGAGCTTGGACAGAAATTATTGCCTAAAAGCAACAGGAGAAAATAGATGAAAGAAAAAATAATTGTCAAAGGCGCACGCCAACATAACCTAAAAAATATTACAGTGGAAATACCACGTGACGAGTTAGTAGTAATAACAGGACTCTCCGGTTCAGGTAAATCATCATTAGCTTTTGATACAATTTATGCGGAAGGGCAGCGTCGCTATGTAGAATCATTGTCGGCTTATGCCAGGCAGTTCCTTGGACAGATGGATAAGCCTGATGTTGATTATATAGAGGGTTTATCTCCGGCAATTTCCATTGACCAGAAAACAACCAGCCATAATCCGCGTTCCACCGTCGGTACTGTTACTGAAGTTTATGATTACCTGCGCTTGCTTTTTGCCAGAGCAGGCGTACCACATTGTCCGAAATGCGGTAAGGTAATTGAAAGGCAAACTGTCGAACAAATCGTTGATAAAGTACTGGCAATGGAGGAGGGAACCAAATTCATGGTTCTTGCTCCACTAGTCAGAGGGCGTAAGGGCGAGCATCAGAAAATGCTGGAAAACATGGCAAAAGCCGGCTATGTGCGTGTGCGCGTAGATGGAGAAGTAAGGACTCTTGACGAAGAAATTGTGTTGGATAAAAAGAAAAAACATGATATCGCCGTTGTTATTGACCGTTTGGCTGTCAGAAAAAGTATCACACAAAGATTGGCAGATTCTGTGGAAACCGCTTTAGGGTTAGCCGAAGGGCTTGTCGAAATCGAGGTTATCGGTGGCAATACTTTAATGTTCAGCGAGCATTTTGCCTGCAGCGATTGTGATATCAATTTGCCGGAAATTGAACCGAGGCTGTTTTCTTTTAACAATCCTTACGGCGCGTGCCCGGTTTGCACTGGCCTGGGCATGAAGCTGGAAATTGATTTGCGGCTTGTTATACCTGATGGCAGCAAAACTTTCGCTCAGGGTGTAATAGCGGCAGTCAGCAATAACGTTAATTCTTATTTCATGAAACAAGTTGCCGCAGTATTAGAAAAATTTAATTTTACCTTAGATGTAACCTGGAATGAATTGCCGGAGAAATTGCAGCAGATACTTCTTTATGGCAGTGGGAATGAAAAATTTGCTTTTCTCTATGAAAATTTACAAGGGGAAATACGGCATCATGAAACAGCTTTTGAAGGTATCATTCCTTTGCTGGAAAGACGTCACAGAGAGGCTATGTCAGAGAGTATGCGCCTTGATATTGAAAGCTTCATGGCCAGCACTCCTTGTCCTGAATGTCATGGCAAAAGGTTAAAACCGGAGGCTTTGGCGGTTCTTATCGGCGGCAAAAACATCTGCGATGTAACATCACTGACCGTCAGAGACTGTATAAAATTTTTTGACACGCTGGAATTGACAGAGAGACAGCAAATTATTGCGCGTCAGATTTTAAAGGAAATTCTTGCCAGACTGCATTTTCTTAATGATGTTGGCCTCGACTACCTCTCTCTTGACCGCGCCTCCGGCAGTTTATCCGGCGGTGAGGCACAGCGTATCAGGCTGGCGACGCAGATTGGGTCAGGTTTGGTCGGCGTTCTCTATATACTTGATGAACCTAGTATTGGTTTGCATCAGCGCGACAATGGCAAACTCCTGGAAACGCTGAAGCACTTGCGGGATTTGGGTAATACTTTGATTGTTGTCGAACATGATGAAGAAACAATGTATGCGGCTGACCAGATCATTGACATTGGACCCGGTGCCGGTGAAAATGGCGGCCATGTCGTAGCTCAGGGAACTGTGGAAGAGATTAAGAAAAATGCCAAATCTATTACAGGGCAGTATCTGAGCGGTAGAAAATTTATTGCGGTACCTAAAGAACGTCGTCAGGGCAACGGCAATTTCCTGACTGTTAAAGGCGCGAGTGCCAATAATCTGAAAAACATTGATGTTGCTTTCCCGCTTGGTGTTTTGACAGTTGTCACAGGTGTTTCCGGCTCAGGCAAAAGCACTTTGGTTAACGATATCCTTTATAATGCGCTTGCTTCCAAACTACACGGAACACGCCTTCGTGCAGCTGAGCATGAGGCGATTCTTGGCTTGGAGAATGTCGATAAGGTAATTAATATTGACCAGTCGCCGATAGGGCGCACACCAAGGTCAAACCCTGCTACCTATACTGGTGTTTTTGACTTCATCCGTGAATTGTTCAGTAATAGTAATGAAGCAAAGATGCGAGGCTATAAGCCGGGCCGCTTCAGCTTTAATGTGAAGGGCGGCAGATGTGAAGCCTGCCGTGGTGATGGCATGAACAAGATAGAGATGCACTTTTTACCGGATGTTTATGTGCCCTGTGAGGTTTGCAGCGGTTCCCGGTATAATAGAGAAACCTTGGAAGTGCATTACAAAGGAAAAAATATTGCTCAAGTGCTGGATATGACTGTTTCAGAGGCTTGTGAGTTTTTTAAAAATTTGCCGCGTATTCATCGCAAAATGGAAGTGCTTGAGGATGTTGGCTTGGGTTATATAAGACTGGGTCAGGCTGCTACTACACTTTCCGGCGGCGAGGCACAGCGTGTTAAATTGGCAACGGAACTTTCACGCCGCAGTACCGGCAAAACTATCTATATCTTGGACGAGCCGACTACCGGTCTGCATACTGCTGATGTGCACAAGCTGTTGGAGGTCTTGCAGCGTTTGGTTGAGGCTGGTGACACGGTTGTTGTTATTGAGCATAATCTTGATGTAATCAAGACTGCTGATTACATCATAGATCTTGGACCTGAAGGCGGCGACAAAGGTGGAACGCTTGTTGCAACAGGCACACCGGAAGAAGTGGCAAAAAGCAAAAAGTCTTATACCGCGGTGTATATCAAGCAGGTTCTGGATGCAGCAGCTAAGAATGGGTGGACGGAATGAATGAGAAAATTTCTCGGGCATTAGCGGTTTTACCTGACAGACCTGGTGTCTATCTTATGCGTGATGACAAAGGTAAGATCATCTATGTAGGTAAGGCTGTTGTTCTGAAGAACAGGGTCCGCAGTTATTTCAGGAATCTGGCAGCGCATACGCCAAAAGTAAAAGCCATGGTTGCCAAGATTGATGATTTTGAAACCATTGTTACTGATAACGAGCTGGAGGCACTGATCCTCGAATGTAATCTTATTAAGGAACACCGTCCTCGCTACAATATAAGCCTCAAAGATGATAAAAGTTACCCGTATCTGAAAGTTACGGTCCAGGAACAGTATCCGCGGATTTATGTCACCAGAAGAGTTTTGCGTGATGGCGCCAAGTATTATGGCCCTTATGCGGATGCAGGAGCTCTACATGCCACAGTGAAATTGATCAGAGAAATGTTTCCGTTGAGAAATTGCCGCAAAATGAATCCGGACAGGCCATGTCTGCAATATCATATTAAACGTTGTCTGGCTCCTTGTGCAGGCTATATCAGTCCTGAAGATTACGGCAAAATGATCAAAGCTGTCCTTATGATCGTGGAAGGCCGCACCAATGATGTGGTCAAGGAGCTCAAACAGCGTATGAATGAAGCTGCTGAGACCTATCATTTTGAAGAAGCTGCCCGTCTTCGTGACCAACTCCATGCAGTAGGAAGGCTTAATGAACAGCAGAAAGCAGTTACTGGCGGTGGCGATCAGGACGCAATTGCTCTTGCCAGCGATGCGACAGGTGCCTGCCTGCAGATTTTCTTCATACGCAGCGGCAAGCTGGTAGGGAGGGACAGTTATTTCTTCAGTACTGAAAATAATGAAACTGAGGAAGAAATAATCACTGCTTTTCTTAAACAGTATTATTTTGACGCAACTTTTATTCCCCGAGAAATTCTTCTGCCTGTTTTGCCGGAAAAGGAAGAACTGGATATTTTGACTGAATGGTTATCCGAAAAAGCAAAAAGAAAAGTTGAGCTGCTGAAACCACAGAAAGGTTTGAAATACGACCTATTGAAAATGGTTGCGGAAAATGCCGAAAAGAATTTAGCAGAAAGGCTCCGCAAAGGTCAGATTTCCTTGAAGAGTGAAGAGCAGGCGGCTGAAGATCTTCGCCTTGCCTTACATTTACCGCAAACTTTGGAAAGAATGGACTGCTTTGATATTTCGCATACGCAGGGCAGTGAGACGGTTGCCTCTATGGTCGTTTTCCGTAATGGCAAACCGAGCAAGCAAGATTATCGAAGATACAAGATTCGTTCAACAGAAGGCAAGCCTGATGATTTTAAATCAATGCAGGAAGTTGTTTATCGGCGCTATCGTGATATCAAAGATTTGCCTAGCCTGGTTATTATTGATGGCGGCAAAGGACAGCTTAGCTCAGCGCTTGAAGTTATCAGAGGACTGGGTCTGCATGAACTGCCTGTCATTGGCCTCGCTAAGAGAGAAGAAGAAATATTTGTAGAAGGCGCGCATGAAAGTATCATGCTTTCCAAGGATTCTGATGCCTTAAAACTTATTCAGCGTATCAGGGACGAAGCACATCGCTTTGCGATAACCTATCACCGCAAGTTGCGTGGCAAAAGAAATCTTGTCTCCATTCTTGATCATATCGAGGGTATTGGGCCAAAGAGAAGAGAAGCTTTATGGAAGCATTTTGGTTCGCTCGAAGCAATCAAGACAGCTGAAACGGAAGATTTGGCAGGCGTAGCAGGTATGAATAAAGCGAGTGCCCAAAAGATTTATGATTTCTTTCGCATGGACTTAGAGGCAAAAAGAGAAACTATTTTGTAATGATAATTAATTGCGAATACATATGCATTATGTTATAATAACCACGAAGTTCTTTAAAAGGAGTTGACCTTATGGAGAAATGGACTTGTATTGTTTGTGGTTATGTGTATGACGAAGCGGTTGGTGATCCTGACAGCGGTATTGCACCAGGCACAAAATTTGAAGATTTGCCTGATGACTGGGTTTGCCCGGTTTGTGGTGTTAGCAAGGATCAATTTGAAAAGGCATAATTCTGAGGAAGGATGTTTCGCTTGCGGAGCATCCTTCCTTCTGTGATAATAGGTGGAGGACGGCATGTGCGGATTTTTATTGAGGGTTGTTGCCCTGGGTTTGTTCTATTTCTTTTTATTTGACGCAACGAGTTCACTTCACATTGTTACTTTAGGCGGTCAAATTTTGGGCAGCAGCATTATTGCGCTTGCCGCTGCTTTACTACATACTGCCAGTAAAAAAATATTTGTAAGAAAAACCATGCGTACTGTTTTCGCGACATTTTGCACTGCAGTAATATCCTATTTGACAATCAAGCTTCTGCCGGGTTATATTGTTTCCGATATTGCCGGCGCGACGCTCGTTATGTTGCAAATTTGCCTGGCGGCAGCGATAATTGGTTTATTGATAGAAGATAGGTAAAAAAGAGAGGTAAAATAGTGGGAATTAAGTTAATTGCCAGTGATATGGATGGCACACTACTGAATGATGAGGGAAAAATTTCCGAACGCAATGCGGCAGCGATTCGTAAAGCTGTTGATGCCGGGGTGATATTTACCATTGCGACTGGCAGGATGTATTGTTCAATTGAACCTTATGCTGAAAAACTGGGACTGGATGTGCCGCTGATTGCTTATAATGGTGCCTATGTCAAAGGCTCCCTGTCCAAAGAAGTTTTGTCTGATTCACCGCTGGATTATGAAACCTCACTAGCGGTGCTCGACTACTGCAGACAGAAAAACTACTATGTTCAGGCCTATGTTGATGATACATTATTAGTAAAAGAGACAAGTGATTTTGCTCAAATGTATGCAAGTTTTGCCGGTGTAGAATTTGTAGCTTTGGGAGAGCGTTTTTACAGACTGTCCAAAGCACCGCACAAATTGCTTTTGATGACTGCTCCGGGCAGGAATGCAGAAATCAAACAAGAACTAACGGAAGAATTTGGCAATAAAATCATGATGACGAATTCTTTCAATGATTTTTTGGAAGTAATTAATCCTGAGGTAAGCAAGTGGAACGCTGTTAAGGCCTTAGCCGAACAAAATGGCATAGATTTGCGTGATACTATGTGTATTGGCGATTCGAACAATGATTTCGAAATGATTTCCAGTGCAGGTTTGGGCGTTGCTGTTGCTAATGCCAACGATCGTATCAGAAATGTTGCAAAAATGGTAACTGCTGCCAATAACGTGGATGGCGTAGCTTTGGCCATTGAAACTGTTTTAACGCAGCAAATCGTAGTTGAAGACTAGAAAAGATAACATTTAATGTTTTAAATAACCGCAGCAGCTGCTGCGGTTATTCTTTTTTCATAACGTTAACCTGCGAAATTATACTGGTTGACGATGATAAAAGGCAGTGCTATAATCTAAACGTTAACTAAAATAAATAAAAGGTTTACGGAGGCGTTTGGAATGATAATAGAGTATGCGGAGAAAGTTCTGAAAGGCGGAGAAATTTCCAGGGAGGAAGCTATTGATCTGATAAACGTGCCGGATCAGGACACAATGCTGCTTTTGGCTATGGCTGACAGAATCAGACAGAGGTTTAACGGTGATGAGGTAGATGTCTGCGCTATTGTTAATGCAAGAAGTGGACGCTGTCCGGAGAATTGCAAATTTTGTGGCCAATCCGCACATTATCATACAGGTGTTACGGAGTATCCACTTTTGTCAGTAGAAGAGCTTGTGGAAGCAGCAAAAAAAGCTAAAGCAGCCGGAGCGGTACGTTTTTCTATTGTTACGAGCGGCCGTGGTCAGAGCAAAGCTGATGATTTCGAAAATATTTTGCAGGCGCTCACCAGAATAAAAAAAGAAGTTGGTATCGAAATTTGCACATCTTTAGGAATCTTGACTCCAGAGCAGGCAAACAAACTCAAAGAAGTTGGCGTTACCCGTTATCATGCCAATATTGAAACTGCTCCCAGTCATTTCCCGGATATTTGTAGCACACATTCCTATGAGGACAAAATGTCAACCATTCAAGCTGCCAAAGATGCCGGTATCCGTGTGTGCTCCGGCGGTATTTTAGGATTGAACGAAACACTTGAGCAACGCGTGGAAATGGCTTTTGAGCTGAAACGTCTTGACATAGATTCGGTTCCACTCAATTTATTAAATCAGATTGAGGGAACTCCTTTTGAAAGTAATAAAAGTTTGACCCCGTTGGAAATATTACGTGCTTTTGCAGTGTTCCGTTTCATTTTGCCAAAAGCGCTTATTCGCACTGCCGGCGGGCGAGAATTAAACTTGCGTGATTTGCAGGCTCTGGCTTTGAACGGCGGCATGAATGGCATTATGGTTGGCGGTTATCTGACAACCGGCGGTCGTAGACCGGAAGATGACAAGACAATGTTAAAAGATTTGGGAAGACCATTAACAAAACCACAGATGTAAAAAGGGGGAAGAGAGAATGCTTTTCAGTGTAAAGATGCGTGCCGCCCAGGGTGGTGCCCACGAAAAGGGAGGACGGCATATTTCTGGTGCTGAGCGCATTTTAAGTGAGCCCGGCTTGGAGAAAACTGTATTAGGAATGCTGGACAGAGCGCGGACACACCAAAGAGGTAAGGCCGATTTCATCAGCATCCGGATAGAAGAAGTAAAGAACGAAGATATTGTTTATAAACCTCTGTTGTCCATGGAAAGTTTTGAGGCAGCTGATGTTGCTGAGGGGCATGCTTTAGCACTTGCAGAACTTGAAAAAGCCGGAGTCACAAGCGTGGCAGCTCAAAAGGGTATTTCAGCGTTGTTGTCATTGCCTGATAGTTTGCGTGGCGCAATGATATTCGATGCAGTCAGCGGCAAGCGTCTGGACGGGCTAGGTCAGCGCGGTGTGCGCGTAAGCAAAATGGATTGCGCGGATTCAGGCGATTACGAGGCTGATCTGGCGAGACGCGGGCTTAGTGGTGAACATGTGCGGGAAGCCCTTGTTCTTGCGTCCAAGGTTGCAGGCGCAGATGATATTATTGCTGAATTATGTTGGTCTGATGACCCTGATTATGTGACGGGCTACGTAGCTTCGAGCAGATTTGGCTATAAAAGGATACCGGTAATGAAAGAAATGGGCAGCCCGGTCGGCGGCAGAATTTTTTTCGTCAAAGAAGAGACAGACATTGATAAGTTGTGCTCCTATTTGCAGGAACAAGCTGTGTTGATCAGTCTGGGAGGTGACGATAACGTCTAAGTTGGAAGAAGAACTCAAAGCAGAATTAGAGCTGATAGAGGAACGTGGTCTGACCAGAAAAATCAAGAACCTGCGTTTTCTTGATCCTGTAAGGGCGGTTGATGAAGCTGGCAAAGAGTATTTGGTTTTTTCCAGTAATAATTACTTAGGTTTGACTCATGCTCCTGAAGTAATTGCAGCTGCTAAGGAAGCAAATAATTACGGAACCGGTTCCGGTGGAGCAAGACTAACTACCGGCGGACATTTTGAAGCGAGCATTCTGGAAAAAAAGCTTGCTGAGTTCAAACATACCGAAAAAGCGTTAATTTTTAATACAGGCTATATGACCAATCTTGGCGTTCTTTACGGGCTGGTCAAAGCTAAAGATGTTGTTTTTAGTGATGAGCTGAATCATGCGAGCATTATTGATGGCTCTAAAATCAGCAAAGCAAAGGTTAAAGTATATAAACATGCGGACATGGCTGATTTAGAACGGTTATTGAGTGAAGATCCAACTGAGGGCAACAGGTTTATTGTCACAGACGGCGTTTTCAGCATGGATGGGGATATTGCGCCTTTGCCGGCTTTGGTCAGGCTGGCAGAAAAATATGAGGCGACGCTGATTGTTGACGATGCCCATGCCGTTGGCGTTATAGGCGAAGATGGCAGCGGTACTGCGGCACATTTCGGTCTGCAGGGAAAGATTGATTTGCAGGTAGGTACCATGAGCAAGGCTTTGGCGGCAGAGGGCGGTTATGTAGCGGGAAAGAAAATTTTTATAGACTATCTTATCAATAAGTCACGCCCATTCATTTTTTCGACGGCACTTGGACCAGCGCCAGCGGCGGCTGCAGCGGCCGCTCTTGATTTATTAAGCAAAAACAAAGAAGCTTATTTACAAAGACTGTGGTCAAATAGCATTTTGATGAGAAAGATTCTTCATGAGGCTGGCATTCCGCTGGTGGAGGGAGAAACCCCGATAATACCTATCATGGTGGGGGAAGCCTCGCTGGCAAGCGAGATTGCCGTGGCATTAGCAGAAAAAGGGCTGTTGATATCTGCAATTCGTCCGCCAACTGTCGCGCAGGGTCAAAGCCGCTTGCGGCTTACAGTTACAGCGGCACATACTGAGGAACAGCTCACTCATGCGGCAGACTTAATAATTGAAGTATGGCAGGAAGCAAAAAGAAAGAGGGCTTAGAAATGATTGCAATCGGGATAACGGCTACTGATACTGACATGGGCAAAACAATGGTCAGCGGTGCATTAGCTGCTGCCTTTAACATGCGAGGGTTGAAGGCAGGAGTTTTTAAACCGGCGGCCTCTGGCTGTGTAAGAATGGAAGATGGCAGGTTATTGTCGACAGATGCCGATTTTTTGATGACTTGCGCTGGCATAGATAAAGAAGAACAAAGCAAAGTAGTTCCGTATGTGTTGGAAGACGCTTTGTCACCGGCGCAGGCAAGCCGCCTGGCTGGTGTAAATATTGAACCTGCAGTTATGACAGGGAAAGCTGCCGAGATGATAGAAAGCAAGCAGATAACTGTGGTCGAAGGTGTTGGTGGTATTTCTGCACCCCTGACGGATGATTATCTTGTAAAAGATTTTTTCAAGGAAATCAATGTACCTGTACTGGTAGTTGTAAAATCTATTTTAGGCAATATCAATCATGCTGTTTTGACGGTAGAATATGCAAAAAATCACGGCCTTGATGTCCTGGGACTGATTGTTAACTGCTGGGATGAAGGTTCCGCTGGAGTTTTAGAACAAAGCAATCTTTACTATTATGAAAAACTCACAGGCTTGCCTATTTTGGGCAAATTACCAGTTATAGATGAGCAACTTATTAAAGACGGTAACGTTGCCGAAATCGCTTCTATAGTGGAAAAGACCGTTGCCATAGATAAAATTATCAGTTTGGCGGGAGGAAAAGCAATTGAATAAGTGGGAAAAGTTAGACAAAGATTATATCTGGCATCCTTTTACGCAGATGAAAGGCTGGAATGAAAACGAACAATTGGTTATTGAACGTGGTGAAGGCGTAAAATTATATGATACAGAGGGACGCAGTTATTACGATGGCATTTCCAGTTTGTGGGTAAATATTCACGGTCATCACAGACCGGAGATTGATCAGGCAATCAAAGATCAGCTTGACCAGATTGCACATTCTACTTTGTTAGGTTTAATCAATAAACCATCCGCTGAATTTGCTGAAAAACTGGTAGAAGTGGCGCCTGCCGGATTAAATAAGGTTTTTTATTCTGATGATGGGTCAACAGCTGTAGAAGCAGCAGTGAAAATTGCGTTTCAATACTGGCAGCACAAAGGCCATCCTGAAAAGCAGGGTTTTATAAACTTAGGAGACTCCTATCACGGTGATACGGTAGGGGCTGTCAGCGTCGGTAATATTGATGTTTTCCACAAGGTTTATAAGCCCTTGCTTTTCAGTACATCAAAGATGACTTGTCCGTCTTTTTATCATAATAAGATAAAGGGTATGGCGAGCGAAGAAGCTTTCCTCAAATATTGCCTGGATGAAATTGAAGCTTATCTGAAAGAACATGCTGACACAACGGCAGCAATGATAATTGAACCTTTAGTGCAAGCTGCCGCTGGCATGTTGATGCAGCCAAAAGGCTACATCAAAGGAGTAAGGGAGCTAACTAGGAAATATGGCGTTCTGCTGATTGTGGACGAAGTAGCAACCGGTTTTGGCAGGACAGGCAAAATGTGGGCTTGTGACAACGAAGGTATAAGCCCGGACCTGATGACCTTATCTAAAGGTATTACGGGCGGTTATCTGCCTCTTGGCGCAACTCTGGCAACTGATGAAATATATGATGCCTTTTTAGGTGAACCTACAGAATACAAAACTTTTTATCATGGACATTCTTATACGGGAAATCCACTTGCTTGCGCTGCCGGCCTTGCCAGTCTGGAGATTTTCAAAAAGGAAAACGTCATAGCCAATTTACCACCCAAAATGGATGTAATTGCTAAACATATGAAAAAGATGAATGAAATGAAATATGTTGGTGACGCAAGACAATGCGGGATGCTGGCTGGTATTGAACTGGTGCATGATAAAGAAAAGAAAGAACCTTTTGCAGCAGAATTGCTGATGGCTGGCGGAATTTGTCAGGCAGCCAGAAAATACGGTTTAATCGTAAGAAATATCGGGGACGTTATCATATTTATGCCACCGCTTGCCAGCACCAATGAAGAGATAGAGATAATGCTCGAAAAGCTTGAACAAGCCATGGCAGAAGTTTTTGCCAAAGTTGATTCTGGTAAGCAAACAGTTTTTTCCGATCCCTGTGCTTTTTAAAAGAAAGAGTATGAAACCTTGTACAAGGTTTCATACTCTTTCTGCATATCATAAAGCTAAGTAAATGTCCTTTTCATTGGTAGAGTAAAATAGTATACTATACTTAATGTACTTAGATATTGGAAAAACAGTTTTTGTAGAGGCTAAGTACGATTTTAGATTTGCAGAGATTAAAAATTCAGCATATGTGAACAAGCTGACTTTTAGAGAGCGGAGGTGATATTATGAGTGATTCAAGAATTTTAATCATTACAGGTATGTCCGGTGCCGGCAAAACTCAAGTAATGAGAACTTTGGAAGATCTTAATTATTTTTGTGTCGATAATCTGCCGCCTGCTTTAATTCCAAAATTTGCTGAGCTTTGTATGCAAACGGAGGGTAAAGTTAATCGTATTGCTTTTGTAATTGATATTCGCGGCGGTGAATTCTTTGAGGAAATGGTTGGCGTTTTGGATGAAATGAAGCTTAACGGTACTAAGTATGAGCTTTTATTTCTTGATGCCAGTGATGAAGTCTTGATCAGAAGATATAAGGAAACCAGGCGTAGGCACCCGCTCGCTAATGAGGGCAGTTTAAGCCAGGGCATAACGAAGGAAAGAGAAAAGGTTGGCAATGTAAGAGCCAAGGCCACACACATTCTCGATACCACAAACACGACGACAACAGACCTGCGGGATAAAATTATTGCACTTTATGGCAGTGGTGACAGTTTATCCAAGATGAATGTTATCATACAATCCTTCGGCTTTAAGCATGGGATACCGCTTGATTGTGATATGATGTTTGACGTGCGGTTCTTACCTAATCCTTTTTATGTTCCAGAGCTGAAAATGCTTACCGGCAATGATCAGGAAGTAATGACCTATATCTGGAATTATCAGATAACACGTGAGTTTACCAAAAAACTTGAGGATATGGTTTTGTTTTTACTGCCAGAATATGAAAAAGAAGGCAAGAGTCAGTTTACTATTGCCATTGGTTGTACAGGCGGCAATCACCGCTCGGTATTTATAGCAAATAAACTATGTGACTTCTTACGTGGGCATGACTATGAGACGCAAGTCGCACACCGTGATCTGAATAAAAAATAATTCAGGAGGATTCTATGGGCTGGATTAAGTGGCTGTGGCCAGGTATGAATTTAAAACGTTGGTTGTTTTTGTTTACGATTGGCGCAGTTTTTTCCGCCATTGGCATAGCCTTAGTATTCAATTATCAATTTATCGGGTTCATCGAAGAACTATTGTTCCGGATGATGTATATGGCGACAGGTGAGTACTACAAAGCTATTTCGATGGCTGGTGGTATCTCGATTCTTTTGGCTGGTTTGATCATCATGTTTTATGCGACCAGGCAGATTATTCATTCGGTTATGGAGTCTGTACTGCCAGGCGAGAATACTTCTTTGATGGAACGCATTTTCCGTCAGCGTAAGTTGAACAAAGGTCCTGCAATAACTGTTGTTGGCGGCGGCACAGGTCTTTCCGTCCTCTTGCGAGGTATGAAATATATAACTCATAATTGCACAGCTGTTGTTTCAACTGCAGATAATGGCGGATCTTCCGGCCGTCTGCGCCAGGAGCTGGGTATTATCCCTCCGGGCGACCTGCGAAACTGTCTTGTTGCACTTGCAGATACAGAACCGCTAATGGAAAAGGTCATGCAGTACAGGTTCAAAGGGGATACACCATTGGCTGGCCATAATCTTGGCAATTTGTTCATAGCAGCTTTGGCGGAAGCCGAGGGCAGCATGGAAGCAGGGTTAGTGGCAGTCAGTGAAATCCTAAAGGTAAGAGGTCATGTAGTGCCTTCTACGCTGGAAAATGTTAACCTGATGGCAGAGATGTCTGATGGGACAATTGTCAAAGGCGAGTCTGAAATATCATTGGCGCAAAAAACAATTAAAAAATTGGAAATTATCCCGTCAGATGCCAAAGCAACTCAAGGCGCAATTTCTGCAATTATGAAAGCAGATGTCTTGATTTTTGGCCCAGGCAGCCTTTATACGAGCGTAATTGCCAATATGTTGGTACCTGAAATAAAAAAGGCTATTATCGAGTCAAAAGCTGTTAAAATTTATGTCTGCAATGTCATGACCCAACCTGGTGAAACAGATGGTTATGGCGCTTATGAACATGTAAAAGCTATTATTGACCATGTTGGACAGCAATTTCTTGATTATGTCGTAGTAAACAGCCAACGCGTTACGGCAGCCCAACTTGCTATGTACCAGGAAAAAGGCTCTATGCCTGTATCACCTGATATTGAACAAATTCGTCAGCTTGGTATAGAAGTAGTAGCCAATAGTCTGATCAGTACAACTGACTTTGTCAGACATAATCCTGTGAAACTCGCACAGACAATTATTTCTTTGGTATATCGTCTGCGACTTTTCGGTAAAGGTATACAATTCTTTGATTACGTTTTTGTACGCCAAAGCATAAGAAACCTGGAAAAAAATAAGCGTGGGGAGTAAAGCAGTGTCTTTTTCAAATGAAGTTAAAAATGAACTGGCCCGGATTGAAGGACAAAAAAGCTGCTGTGATAAAGGTGAATTGTATGGCTTGCTGAAAATGAGCGGTGCAATTGTTTTGAGTGGCAGAAATATAGGCATTCATTTCTCAACAGAAAACGCTGCTTTGGCGCGAAGAATGCTGCAACTATTGAAGACAAACTTTAAACTGCAGACCGAGGTTGTAATAACCAGATCGCGGCGTTTGAAGAAAAATAACCGCTATCAGGTCAGAGTGCTGCCATCACCAGAGGTCAGTATGGCCCTGGAGACACTTCAACTGTTGACAAGCATTGCAGAAGGAAAAGCAAAACTACTTTCTACCAGTTGCTGCCGAAGAGCTTTTTTACGAGGGGCCTTTATGGCCGGAGGTTCTGTTAGCAGGCCTGCCGGTGATTATCATCTCGAAATGGTCACAGGTAATTATGATTTTGCTGAATTGATCAGGAGTATAATACATTCTTTTTCCATGCCGGTTAAGATGACGGACAGAAAAGGCGAATATATTGTTTACCTTAAGGAGGGCAATGCGATAACATCTTTTCTTTCTGTTATTGGTGCACATAATGCCTTGATGGAATTTGAAAATGTGCGTATAATTAAAGAAATGCGCAATAACGTTAATCGTATTGTCAATTGTGAAACAGCTAATTTGAATAAAACCGTGCAGGCAGCCGTCCACCAAGTTGAAAGCATCAAGTATATAGGTGAAGTTTTAGGGCTTTCTAAATTACCTTCTACTTTGCGGGAAACTGCAGAAATGCGGCTTACTTATCCGGAAGCATCTTTGACCGAGCTTGCGGATATGGCAACAGGCAAAATAGGAAAATCCGGAATTAATCATAGGCTGAAAAAATTGGAACAGATAGCTAAAGATTTGGGGATGACTGATTGATGTCGAGAGTAGTCAAGATTATTCTTTGTGTTTTTGGGTTTCTAGTAGTTGTTGGTATCGCTTTATACGCAGATTTTGCAAAATTTTGTAGTCGAAGCGTCCCTGTTTTTGCTTACCACAGGATTACTACCAATAAGGATATTTACAGCATGCCACCTGATACTTTTGAGGCACAAATGAAATATCTGCATGATAATGGTTATAAAAGTATCAGCCTTAATGAATTCGTAAATAAAAGAGAAATGGGCCCTGATGCTTTTAATAAAAATTTTGTTATAACTTTTGATGATGGATATTGCGATAATAATAGGGTTGCCATGCCAATCATGAAAAAATATGGTTATACAGGTACTGTTTTTATTGCTATCAAATATATGGCTTGGCCTGGCTATGTTACCTGGCAGGATGTGGTAAGCCTGAAAGAGAATGGTTGGGAAATAGGTTCACATACTTATAACCATGTCGCTTTGGCTAAAGCTACGCCAGAGGAACTTGATGCCGAACTGAAAAATTCAAAAGAGTTTTTGAATAAATTTGATCCGGCCTTCAATGTAAATACAATTGCTTATCCTTTCGGTAGCTATAATGAGGATGTTTATAGCGCGTTGTCAAAAAATGGCTATATTGCGGCGGCAACCGGTATAGATGGCGTTAATACCGCAGAGACTCCTGTTTACCAGTTGTATAGAGTCAACATCTTCAACGATGGCAAGGATGTAAAAATGTTTGCCAAAAGACTTTTGTGGGCTCAATTGAGCAGCTGGACGAGATCACATGGTATTGATATTACTCAGGCACGCAGGTTCTTGCAGTAAATATGCTAATAATACTTGCAGTATTAGCCAAAAGAATATAAAATAATACTAATTCAAGAATACATCGGAGGTGTTCATAAATGAAGAAACATATTAAAACCGTGAATAAAGCTATGTTGAACAAAACTTTAAAAACCGGTGGTTGTGGAGAATGCCCAGCTTCCTGTCAATCAGCTTGCAAGACTTCCTGCACTGTTGGCAACCAAGTTTGCGAAAAACAATAATGAGTGTTTGTAGCACTTATGCTCCCTGCCAGCGCAGGGAGCTATTTTTCTGTAAAAGAAAGGCGGAAATTTTAATTGCTGATTCATAAAATGAAACTGGACGACAATATGGCCGTCCTTGATATTAATAGCGGTGCTGTTCACCTTGTTGACGAAATCATCTATGATGTCCTGGATGTTTTTAACGGAGAAAACGACGAAGAAACACTTAGAGCTTTTTCTGGTCGTTATTCAGAGGAAGACATCAGGGAAGTTTTGGCAGAACTGCATGAATTAAAAGATGAAGGACTTTTGTTCTCTCCAGAGTATCCTGTACCGGATACTTTTAGCGAAGAGCCTGTGCTTAAGTCCCTTTGCCTGCATATTGCACATGATTGCAATTTGCGCTGTGGCTATTGTTTTGCTGGTACTGGCGATTTTGGCGGTAAACGTGAGTTGATGAGCAAGGAAATTGCGGAGAAGGCAGTAGAATTTGCAATCAAAGGCAGCAAAAAAAGACACAATCTAGAACTGGATCTCTTTGGCGGCGAGCCTTTAGTCAATCCTGATGTTGTTCGTCATGTCATTAATTACGTGCGGAAACGTGAGAAGGAAACTGGCAAGAACATCAAACTTACCTTAACGACTAATGGTACTTTATTAAATGATGATATTGTGGAGTTTTTAAATGAAAACCGCGTAATGCTGGTTTTAAGCCTGGACGGTAAAAAAGAGACACATGATCAGATGCGTCCGTTCCCAAATAAAATCGGCAGCTACGATGCTGCTGTGCGTGGCTTTAAAAAGGTAATAGAGAGCCGTGAAGGCAAAAACTATTATTTGCGGGGAACTTATACCCACTATGACGTACATTTTGCTGAGTCAGTACTCGATATGGCAAAAGTTGGCAAGGAGATTTCTGTCGAACCGGTTGTCGGTGTTGATGAACCATATGTGCTGACCGATGATGATTTGCCGGTAATCATGGAAGAATATGAAAAACTGGCGAGAATTTATCTGCAAAGAAGGCATGAAGGCAATCCTTTTGATTTCTTCCACTTCAATGTAGCACTTGATAACGGCCCATGTGTTGCTAAGAGACTCGCGGGTTGTGGCGCGGGGCATGAGTATTTTGCAATAACACCTGAAGGCGATATTTATCCGTGCCATCAATTTGTTGGCAGGGAAGAATATAAATTTGGAACACTCGAAACGGGCGTGGTTAAACCTGAGCTTGTTCAAAAGTTCCGTCATATGCACGTAATGAACAAACCAACCTGCCGTGAATGTTGGGCAAGGTTTTTCTGCAGTGGCGGGTGTCATGCCAATGCTGATCTTATTAACGGAGACATCAGCAAACCTTATGAGTATGGCTGCAAGCTGCAGAAAAAACGTCTGGAATGTGCAATAATCATTCAATCATTGCTGACAGCTGATGCCCAGGAGGGCGGCTCTGATCTGCGTCCGACTATCGATAATTTTAAGTATAAAGTTGAGAAATAGGTTATGATTTGTCTGCCGCTGAAACGCGGCAGACAAAATTTCAAATAAACTTCCGGAAGGGGGTTGCCAGAGGGCATAAAATCTGATATTATAAATAAGCCGTCGGGTGAG
>CAYTOV010000005.1:0-32858 GCA_964439485.1 uncultured Acidaminococcales bacterium
AATAGGGCTGTCGAAGAAACAGCTGGCTTGATTCTGGAGTATGCAGCCAAAAATTTAAATCGTTAAATTTTGCTGTAAAAATAAACAACCCCCGCAATTGCGGGGGTTGTTTTAATCGTGGAACTTTTTGGTTCGCACATTATAGATTATTTTATTGATTGCTATTTGGCCAGATTCGTTTTTATTGATTGATAAGAGATTTTGTGTTGTGCCGGTGAAAGAAGAATCATCGGCATTGATCAGAACATTTCCTTCAAAAACCGCATCTTTTGTGCCCCAATTGAAGGAACCTCTATTGGCAGTAATTGTAGTATTGCCATCACTGAAGGTAATGTCGCCATTGACTACTGCAGTTTTTTGGCTGCCGTAAACATGAACGGTATCACCGGTAAAAACCATATTATCCTGTGTAAGATTAACATTGCCTTCTGCGTATACTTCGAGAGAGTATAACTCAACTTGTGCTCTGTTGGCAGTAATTAATCTGCTGCCTGTATCAACGGAAACATTGCCTTCCAGATAATATGTGGTTGTTATGGGATCGAATGTTTGCTTATCACACTTTATTACAGGTTTTGCCAGGCATGATAAAGGGAAAAAGCAAAGCAGAAAGACAAGAACCAAAATTTTTTTCATAAAAATACCCTCCGTAATTTTTAATTATATCAAATTTACCATAAAAACTATAGTAGTTGCTGCAAAGACTTTTGCAGAAATAATAATTTTTATTTGCTATCTCCATTGGAGTGTTTACAATTTTTATGATATGAATATACTAGGCATAGCGCCAAAACACACTATGTTTTTTTCGTTTTAGCAGTGCGCAAGTGATAATTATTTTACAAACTTCAATATAGGTGTTTAAAAATCTTTAACTTAAAAAGAGGAAAAAAAACATTCATATTGAATATAATAAATCAGTGAGCTTCTTGAATTAATGTAACGGGTGTATTTATGAATGATGCGTATGAAAGTTTTAAAGAACAAGTTCGGGCACAAGCTGATATTGTAAAAGTCGTTTCAGAGTATGTCGCGCTGAAAAAGAAAGGCGGCCGTTATTGGGGATGTTGTCCTTTCCATGGTGAGAAGACGCCGTCTTTTACGGTTACACCAGGTAAAAATCTTTTTCATTGTTTTGGTTGCCACGTTGGTGGTGATGTTTTCAATTTTGTCATGAAAATTGAAAACGTAAGTTTTCCGGAAGCCATTAAAATTTTGGCCAATAAATATGGCATACCAATACCGGAAAAACAAAAAACAGAGCAAGAGATATTGAGGGAGAAGAACTCCAAACAAATTTTTGACGCTAATGCTCTGGCTGTCAAGTTTTTCCAGGCCTGCCTTTTAAAAACTGAATATGGCAAGAACGCTCTTGAGTATTTATCTAAGCGCGGAATTGATGCGGATATTATTGAAAGATTTTCTTTAGGCCTGGCCGCACCAGGTTATCACACACTTTGCAATGCTTTGGAAAAAAGAGGCATCAGCGCTGAGTTGCTTGCCAAAGCTGGTTTAGCTGTGAAGCGTGATGATGGAAGTGTTTATGACCGTTTCCGTGAGCGCATAATGATCCCAATCAAAGATGCCAGAGGGAGAGTAGTTGGTTTTACTGGCAGAGTGGTTGGCAAAGGTGAGCCGAAATATTTGAATACTGGTGAAACGGAACTATTTACCAAACGCTCGATTCTCTTTGGTATGGATGTCGCTTTTAAACCTGCTAAAGAACGAAAACAAATTATTGTTGTTGAAGGTCATATGGATGCAATCAGCTTGCATGCAGCCGGCGTTGATTGGACTGTCGCGTCCATGGGAACAGCTTTTACTGAACAGCATGCTAATTTAATTGCGCGTATTGTTCCTGAGGTAGTTTTTTCTTTTGACAGTGATGAAGCTGGTTTGAAGGCAGCTATGGACGCAATTCCTGTAGCTTTAAAGGCTGACCTCGAGGTAAAAGTGCTCGTAGTTCCAAAAGGTAAAGATCCGGATGAATTTATCAGGAGTGAAGGCACTGATGCGTTTAAAAATCTGATAGCGCAAGCATCTTCCGGTATGGATTTCCAGATTGAAAGAACTTTAGAGCGAAATAATTTTTCAACTCTTGAAGGAAAAGTAAAGACCGTGTCGAATATACTACCGTTCCTATTAGAATGCAAAAGTGACATCGAGGTAGTCAGAAGAATTCGTAATTTGGCTCAGAAGCTTACAATCGATGAAAATCTGATTGTTAATGAGTTCAAAAAGATAAGACGTGGTAATGGCATTGCTGTTTCTGATGATTTGATGAGAAGAAAAAGAGAAGAGAACAAAGTGGATCCTGTTGAGCAGACTGAGAGACACTTGTTGTTTGCGCTTATAAACGGTGGTGGTAATGTTACGTCAGATTTTCTCGCTGAAATTGATAAAATGAGTTTTGGCGACGTTAAAAGAACAGAAATTTATCAAAAGTTCAAAGATTTATCAGCGAGAAAAAGTCCAAATATTGTGGCCGATCTTTTTGCGGAATTGTCTGAAGACTATGCGTCCGAGCTGGAAGTAATTTTGCAGTTGGACTTGGCGGTAAACGCAGCCAGCCAGATCTTAAATGATTGCATCAGACAACTTAAAATATCCGGATTAGAGAAGCAGTACGAATACCATTCCCGTCTTGCGTCAGAATATCAACTTGCAGGTGATGAAAAATATTTGCAGGAATTAGGAGAAAGTCAGCGAATAAAGAATGAGATTAAAAAAATGTTTTTATGATATTAATTTAAAATTAATAGTAACGGAAAGGAGGGAACGCAATGGCAAATGAAAAGATTTCAACAGAACAGGTAGAAGAACTTTTACATAAGGGGAAGAGCCATGGCGGCGTTCTCACCTATCGCGAAATTATGGATTCCATGCAAAGTGCGGAAGAAATGAGCACTGACGAGATGGAAGACATGTATGATTTGATTGCACGGAAGGGTATTGAGGTAGTTGATGATACGGTTGTCCCGCCTGCGGGCGCGGAAGTTGATGAGGAGCCTATTGCTGAGCATGAGCTTGTTAACTTAACTGTACCTGAAGGTGTGAGCATTGATGACCCAGTTCGCATGTATCTTAAAGAAATCGGTCGTGTTCCTCTTCTGGTAGGTGAAGATGAAATCAAGTTGGCTAAACGTATGGTCAAGGGAAACCAAGCCGAGAAAATTTTAGCCAATGAAGTTACCGAACATGTTTTGTTAGTTTTGCCGGACGAGACTGATGTTAAGGGTATGCTTCTGCGTGCCAAAGAGTTACTGCAGAAGGAATTAACTTGGTACGAAGATCGTTCAGTCAACAAAATATTTGCCAGGTTAACGGCGCTCCATAATACAGGTAAAGGCATTAAGAATGCTGATTTTCAAGAGATGTGCGAAGAATTCACAAAAGATGAAATAGGCAGAATTCAACGGCTGATAGTTGATAGCCAAATAAAGTTTACAGTAAATAAAAAGAAAGCTGTAATCAAAAAACAAACCTCTGATACCGAAGCAAGTTATCTTCTGGAAATCAAAGAGTTGTTGGAAACAGTCAAAAAGCAGCTGGCAACAGTCAAAGAAGCTGAAGTTTTCCTTGAGTGGGATACTTGTAATGAGTTATTCCAAAAAACTTTGCAAGACATTGTTGATTTAGGTGAAGATGCCAAACGTTGTTTGTCTGAAGCAAATTTGCGCTTGGTTGTAAGTATCGCCAAAAGATATGTTGGTCGCGGTATGCTTTTCTTGGATCTGATTCAGGAAGGTAACTTGGGTTTGATCAAGGCTGTTGAAAAATTTGACTATAATAAAGGTTTCAAATTCAGTACCTATGCTACCTGGTGGATCAGGCAAGCGATTACGCGTGCTATTGCTGACCAGGCAAGGACAATAAGAATTCCTGTGCATATGGTGGAAACCATTAATAAGTTAGTACGTGTTTCACGCCAACTCTTGCAAGAGCTCGGAAGAGAGCCTTTGCCTGAGGAGATAGCAAAAGAAATGGATACTAGCGTGGAAAGAGTAAGAGAAATTATGAAAATTGCTCAAGAACCAGTTTCTTTGGAAACACCGATAGGTGAAGAAGAAGATTCCCATTTGGGCGATTTCATAGAAGACCATGACGCACCGGCACCTGCTGATGCAGCCTCTTTTACTTTGCTGCGTGAGCAGTTGGGTGAAGTTTTGGAAACTCTTACTTTGCGTGAGAAGAAAGTCCTTGAACTGCGTTTTGGTCTTGAGGATGGAAGGTCTCGTACATTGGAAGAAGTTGGTCAACATTTTGGAGTTACGCGTGAACGTATTCGCCAGATAGAAGCCAAGGCTCTCAGAAAATTAAGACATCCCAGCCGCAGCAAGCGTTTGAAAGATTTCCTGGAATGACAGATGTAGCTTGACATTGCGCTTGTTTTATTATAAAATGTCTTCGTTGGCTATTTCGGGTTTGCCCGTGAAAGGCTAATCGGGCCTATAGCTCAGCGGTAGAGCCACCGGCTCATAACCGGTTGGTCCCTGGTTCGATCCCAGGTGGGCCCACCAAATTTAACAGAGAAAGCGAAGCCTTATGGCTTCGCTTTTTGTATATGGAGGAAGAAATGAATTTCGGATCACGTTTGGAAGCTATAGCTAAATGGGTACCTGCTGGGAAAAGCATTGTCGATGTTGGTACTGACCATGCATATCTACCAACTATATTGGTCAGACAAGGGAAAACAACTTTTGCCATAGCTGGTGATATTGCCGCTGGACCTTGCCAGGCTGCTCAAAACACGATAGATACTTTTGGAATAAATGAATTTATCACTGTAAGGCAAGGCGATGGCCTTAAGATTGTTGCTCCCGGTGAAGTCGATATAATAGCTATTGCGGGTATGGGCGCAGGCAGCATGATTCAGATATTGGAAAATTCTTTGCCTGTTGCTGAAGCAGCCGAAAGAATAATTTTGCAGCCGATGAACGGCGCTTCATCTTTGAGAATATGGGCTGTAAGACATGGATGGAAGATTGTCGCAGAAGATTTGGTAGAAGAAGCCGGTATAATTTATGAAATAATAATTTTGGAACGTGGCAGTGAAAAGGAATACCCTGAGGTAGTTTATGAAATAGGGCCACGTTTATTGGAAACGGGCGACGTGCTTCTAGCAAAGCATATAAAACGGCTAATAGACCATTATGAAAAACTGCTTGCTTCCATGGGAAAAAGTGAACAAGCTAAAGGCAGCGAAAAGTACGGGTTTTTTAGCAAGTTGAAGAAGGACCTGGAGGCGATTGCTCATGGTGACAAAGGTTAATGATATTTGCGAAGTAATGGAAAAGCTGGCTCCTCAAAAATTGGCAGAGGAATGGGATAATGTAGGGCTTATGCTGGGCAGTACTGATTGGCCGGCTGCAAAAGTAATGCTTGCGCTGGATTTGACAGAGGAAGTTGCAAGTCAGGCCTATTCACAAAAGGTCGATATGATTATTACCCATCACCCATTTTTTTTCTCGCCGCTGAAAAAACTCGTTTACAACGAAGGTAAAAATTCTCTGGTATATGAATTAATAAGAAATAAAATTGCTGTTTATTCAGCTCATACTAATCTTGATAACGCTAAAGGCGGAGTCAACGACGTATTGGCAGACGTTTTGGGTTTAAAACAAACAGAAATCCTTAAACCTGTCTTTTGTGATAAATATTATAAACTTGTGGTTTTTGTGCCGCTTGCTCATGTTGATGATGTGCTTTCTGCTTTAAGTAGGGCAGGTGTAGGGCATATTGGCAATTATGCTGATTGTGCTTATGTTATGGAGGGCGAGGGACAGTTCAGACCGCTGCCTGGAAGCAATCCTTTTCTTGGACAGCTAGGGATTCTGGAAAAAACGCGAGAGAAGCGCATCGAGATTCTTCTAAAGAAAAGTGAATTGCAAGAAGCAATAAAAGCGGTCCTGGATGCGCATCCTTATGAAGAACCAGCCTATGATATTTTGGAAACGGTGAATGAAAGGCCTGAATTTGGGCTTGGCCGCATTGGGTTTTTAGAGGAACCAGTATCTATGGGTGAATTTGTAAAAAGTTTGAAAAAAGCCTTGGCAATTAATCACGTTATTGTTGCCGATGCTGGTAAACCTGTTTATAAAGTAGCTGTCTGTGGTGGCAGTGGGACAGATTTTATTGCTGAAGCCTTGAAAGCAGGAGCGGATACTTTTGTTACCGGAGACGTCAAATATCACGTTGCTCAGGAAGCCTTAAATGCCGGAATCAATTTGATTGATGCAGGGCATCAGACATCAGAAATGCCTGTTTTAATTAAACTGCAGAAAGAGCTGGAAGATTGGGCTTCTAGCAATAATCGCGCTATTAAAGTATTTCGTGCTTTTGAAAGTAAAGTGCTGCAGCACTTATAGTTTAATTCTTACAAGCCTATTTAATATGCTATAATGAAGAAAAATACAGATGACACAAGGGAAGGCAAAGATATGATTAACGAATTTAAAGCAGGCTTGAAGATAGATCAGATAGTTTTGTTGCGTTTGCAAAAAGTTGGCAATTCATCAAATGGTGGTGTATTTGCCAGAGGGCTAATAGAAGATAAAAGTGGTTGCATACCTTTTATTTGTTTCGAAGCGGGATTAGTGGAAAAACTAAGATCGTTTGATGCACCAAAGGCAGTGAGGGTTGCCGGTAATGTTGATATTAGTAAATTTGCCGGTGACATGTCATTGCAGCTGATACTTCAAAAACTAGCGGATGTCAAAGCAGGCGAGGATATAAGCCATTTGCTGCCTCAGGGTAATTTTGACAAAGCCGAGTATGAAGAAAAATTCAAGCAGCAGATAAGCAGTATAAGTGATAAGGGTCTGAGAGAGCTGGTTGAAGAAGTCTTCTCAGGACCTGTTTATAAGCAGTTTTTAATCAATCCCGCTGGTATGAGGCTGCACCATGCTTACGTGGGCGGTTTGCTCCATCATTCTGTTTGTGTAGCGGAGCTGGCGTGTGCTTTAGCAGATAAAATAGGTGGTATGGATAAGGATCTTGTGCTGGCAGGGGCTCTTTTGCATGATGTTGGCAAGCTGAAAGAAATATCCCCTGATATGGGGTTCCCATATACGACAGGCGGGCGCCTTTTAGGACATATCACGATAACTGCCATAATGGTGAATGATGCCGCAGCAAAACTGGAAAGCGTTGATGATAAAAAGCTTCAGCAATTGCTTCACATCATTCTTTCTCATCATGGAGAACAAGAAAAAGGATCTCCTGTTGCCTGTGCAACTAAGGAAGGTTTTGTTGTTCATTATGCTGATGAAATTGATGCAATCATGAACCAGTTTGACCGCGATTCTGGTGAAGGTACATGGGAGTTCAACAAAATGTTGCAAAGGTTTTTATACTTATAGACTTGACGTAAGCCCGTAGTTGTGATAAATTTGTTTGGGTATGAGTGTGAAAGATAATCGCGGCTATTCTGTTGGGTAGACGAGGAAAGTCCGAGCTCCATAGGGCAGAATGCCGGTTAACGTCCGGCGAGGGTGACCTCAGGGAAAGTGCCACAGAAATGTGAACCGCCGGCTTTACGCCGGTAAGGGTGGAACGGTGCGGTAAGAGCGCACCAGCAACCGAGTAATCGGTTGGCTAGGTAAACCCCATTCGGAGCAAGACCAAATAGGGAAGGGATGAAGCTGCCCGCTGATCCTTCCGGGTTGCGTCGCTTGAGCTTCCGGGCAACTGGAAGCCTAGATAAATGATTATCACCGCTTTGCGGAACAGAACTCGGCTTAATGAGCACTCATATTCAAAAAAACGCAATGTATAAAGTATCGTTATAAGATCTTAATTGATCTTTTAGCGATACTTTTTTATTTGTTTCAAAATATTAAAAAAATATTTATGAATACAGTAAATATCTGAAGGAATAGCTTGTTTTTTAATGAAATAAATATTATAATGGTGAAAAGTGGTGAAAAGTGGTGAAAGGGTGGCGACCGGGATGTTGATGGGTGAGTTCCAACACAATATCGATACCAAAGGCCGTTTGTTTATGCCGGTCAAGCTCCGGGAAGCACTTGGAGACCATTTTATTATTACCAGAGGCCTTGATGGCTGCTTGTTTGTATATGATGAGCAAGAATGGAATGTGCTGGTAAACAAATTAAAACAGATGACTTTGATGAAGAAAGAAGCACGTGATATTGCACGTTATTTCTTCTCAGGGGCAACAGAAATCGAGTGCGACAAGCAAGGACGCATCTTGGTTCCGACATCATTAAGAACACATGCTGCTCTTGATAAAAACGCTGTAATAGTAGGTGTTGGTAATAGAGCAGAAATTTGGGATATAAATCGTTGGAATACATACAATGAAGAAGTCAATGAAGATGTTACGGAAATAGTTGAACAGTTGGTTGATTTGGGCCTGTAAACTCTTAAGGACAGGTGGGGGAAACAAATGGAATTTGTTCATAGGAGCGTATTGCTGAACGAAAGCATCGAATGGTTAATCGACAATCATGATGGCATATATGTTGATTGCACCATGGGCGGCGCTGGCCATACCAAGGCTTTTGCAAAAGAACTAACTAGTGCAGGTACAATAGTAGGAATTGACCAGGATGATGCAGCTATTACGGCAGCAACTGAAAGGCTTACAGATTTAAAATGTAATGTACGGATTGCTAAATCGAATTTCAAAGACTTTGACGAAGTTCTTGATTCGTTAGGCATAGACAAGATTGATGGTATTTTCTTTGACCTAGGTGTTTCTTCATATCAGCTGGATACTCCAGAACGAGGATTTTCCTACATGCATGAAGGACCGCTCGATATGCGGATGAATAGGGAAAGCAAATTAGATGCCTATTATGTGGTCAATCAGTACAGTGAAGAACAGCTTGCGGATATTATCCATAGATATGGTGAAGAACGGTGGAGCAAGCGAATAGCACAGTTTATAGTGAATGAAAGAAAGATCAAACCAATCGTTACCACAGGTGAGTTGGTGACTGTCATAAAAAAAGCAATTCCCAAAGGAGCCAGGCAAGATGGCCCGCATCCGGCAAAACGTACTTTCCAGGCAATCAGAATTGAAGTTAATAACGAGTTAAATATCCTGGAGGAAGTAGTAAGGAAAGCTGTTGAAAGATTAAAAAGCGGCGGAAGGATCGGCGTTATAACATTTCATTCTTTAGAGGACAGAATAGTTAAGCAGACTCTGGCAGAATTAGCCAAAGGCTGCACGTGTCCACCACAGCTGCCGATTTGCGTATGCGGCAAAAAGCCTCAGGTAAAGAAGCCTATTTCAATAAAGCCAACCGAACAGGAAATTGATGAAAATCCAAGGTCAAGAAGTGCACGCCTTAGGGGAGCAATAAAAATCTAAGACTTGGGGGTAAAAACAATGCTGGCTAGAAAATATGACAATTATGCTTGGGAAGAGGACTTCCAGGAAACGCATAAAGTGCTTCGTAACAGGCCTTCAGAGCAATCATATAAGTTTTTACGTCATAAGGTAATGGTCTTAGTAGTTTGTTTATTGGCATTTTATCTTGTATCTGTTATAAGAAGTGAAGCTTATGTATCCAACAGCAATAATTTGGTATCACTTAAACAGCAGGAAAGCGCACTTATTTCTCATAACGCAGAGCTGAAAATAGAAGTTGAAACACTTAAAAGCCCAGCTCGTATTACAGGAATTGCGCAGGCAAATCTTGGCATGCAGGTAGCACGCAATAATATTTATGTACAGGCAGATAGTAAGAAAAATCTATATGATGGTTATGCTTACGCAAAGTAAAATTGTAGCCTTCTGTACACGTTTATGATATAATTATACAGCGATATGGAGAGGCAGCCTTTTGGCTGCTCTTTCAATTTTGGAGGGTAAGAAAATGCAAAAGAAGCTGTTGGATTTGTTAGTTGTGTTACCGCAGGCTAAGGTCATGGGATCTTTGGATAAAGTTATAACAGATGTCACATCTGATTCTCGAAAAGTGCAAGAAGGCAGTTTGTTTATCTGTCTTAAAGGAGCTCATGTTGATGGGCATAAATATATAGAACAAGCCTACAAGGATGGAGCTGCTTGCGTTCTTGTGGAAGACGAAATAAAGAACAGGCCGGAAGGCTTGACGGTCATAAAAGTTAATGATACCCGCGATGCCATGAGTTATGTTGCACCGTGGTTTTTTGACTATCCTGGCAAAAAAATGCGTATGATTGGTGTAACGGGTACAAATGGCAAAACGACTACTACTAATATCATTCGTTTGATTCTGCGCAAAGCAGGTTTTAAAGTAGGCTTGATCGGTACGATAAACATTATGATTGAAGACGAGATCGAAGTATCTCACAATACGACACCTGATGTTGTTGATCTGGAACGTAGTTTGTATAAGATGCAGCAGGCTGGCTGCGATTACGTAGTTATGGAAGTGTCATCTCACGCTCTTGCACTTAACCGGGTAGCTGGCTGCGAATATGATGTTGCAGTATTGACTAATATAACGCAGGACCATCTTGATTTTCACGAGACATTCGAAAATTACAGAAAGGCGAAGGCACTCCTTTTTGAATCGCTGCATACAGGTAACAAACCCGATAAATGTGCAATTTTTAACATGGACGACCAAAGTTCAGAAATAATCATAAAGTCAACAAAATCTCCGATTATGACTTATGGTAAGGCTGAAACGAATGATGTCTATCCTCTCTTCTGGAAAATAGAGGCAAAACATATGCAGCTGGATTTACAAACACCAGCAGGTGAATTGCATCTTTTGCTCCATATTACAGGCGAGTTCAATGTTTATAATGTTATGGCGGCAGTATCTGCCATGATTGCGGAAAAGATTAATCTGAAGGTAATTGAAGATACTTTAAATGGTTTTGCCGGCGTGCCAGGGCGTTTTCAGCTCGTGGAAGCCGGACAGCCTTATACCGTAATTGTAGATTACGCTCACACCCCGGATGGCTTGGAGAATGTTCTTAAAACTGCTCGTTGCATAACTAAAGGCAAGCTTTGGGTTGTCTTTGGCTGTGGCGGCGACAGAGACAGTAAAAAACGGCCAATCATGGCGAAAATAGCTTTGGAGTTGGCTGATAATATTGTTGTTACTTCAGATAACCCAAGGTCAGAGGATCCGGAACTCATCATTGCCGATATAGAGAAAGGCCTCGTTGGAGCAACAGCAGACAAAGAGATTCATAAGGTTACTGACCGCAGAGAGGCAATTAATTTGGCCTTGTCAAAGGCTGAGCCGAATGATGTAATCTTAATTGCTGGCAAAGGTCATGAAAATTACCAGATATTAAAAAACGAAACCATTCATTTTGATGATTGTGAAGTAGTTCGTGATTTTTGGGAGAATAAGGTGCAGAAATGATTTCGCTTAGTAAAGTAATAGAGGCGACAAAAGGAATAGTTACCGGCGGCGGGAAAGATTTATTATTTAACGGCGTTACGACCGATTCGCGTTCTGTTTGCCAAGGAGATCTTTTCATTGCGCTTGCGGGTGAGAGTTTTGATGGGCATGATTATTGCGAAACTGCTTTGAATAAAGGCGCAGCTGCTGTCTTAGTACAAAAGGAGCTGCCAAATCTGCCGAAGGCCGCTGTTGTCATTATGGTTCCCGATACGCTTAATGCTTACCAGCAAATTGCGCATGCTTACCGCATGGCACAAAAAAATATCAAGGTTATTGCCATTACTGGTTCAAATGGCAAAACCTCCACTAAAGATCTTATAGCAGCCTGCCTGGCAAAAAAATATAAAGTAGTTAAGACACAGGCTAACTTCAACAATGAAATTGGCCTGCCTAAGACCTTACTGACGATTAAGCCGGACACGGAAGTCGTGGTAGTTGAAATGGGTATGAGAGGTTTTGGTCAAATTCGTGCTCTTAAGGAATTGGCTGAACCTGATGCGGTTGTAATTACTAATGTCGGTGAAACTCATATGGAATTATTAGGCAGTATGGAAAACATTGCCAAGGCAAAAAGTGAAATATTGGAAAATATGAATGAACAGCAATTTGCAGTTCTTAATAATGACGATATTTATGTCAGCAAGATGTCTACTTCGGCTGAGAAGCTTACTTATGGCATTATTAATGATTCATCTGTCTGTGCTAGTAATGTAATAACGAGTGGTAACGGGACTACATTTACCTATAAAAGCAAAATTACCGGTAATGAAAATTTCATAAAAATGCCTTTAATCGGCATGCACAATGTCATGAATGCTTTGGCAGCAATAACTGTTGCTGAAAAAATGGGTGTCTCTGACACAGATATTGAAACGGCATTTGCTGAAGTAAGATTAACGGAGAAACGACAAGAAATCCTACGCTTTGGTGATATTACAGTAATTAATGATGCTTATAATGCCAGCCCTGCTTCTATGGAGGCAGCAATGAAAACTTTGGCTGAAGTGAAAAAATCTGCTGGTACAGGCAGGAGCATCGCTGTCTTGGCAGATATGCTGGAGCTTGGCGAATCATCTGAAGAGGCTCATCGTAGAGTGGGTGACTATATTGTTCGTGAAAACATTGATTTTGTAATTGCTTATGGCAAAGATTCCAGAGCGATTATAGACCAGGCAGCCAAGGCTGGCATAAGTGCTGTTTATTGTACTGACAAAGAAGCAGCTGCCATTGAACTGAAAAAACATATGCAAAATAATGATATAATTCTTTTCAAGGGTTCGCATTCTATGCAGGTTGATAAAATTATTGAAATGGTTTTTCAGAATAAATAACCAGGAGATTGATGAACAATGGATTTTAATTTATGGGGCGCACTATTGATGGCTTTTGTTATTTGCGCTGTAAGTGGTCCTTTTTTGATTCCGGCTTTAACTAAGCTGAAATTCGGGCAAAGCATTCGTGAGTGTGGACCGAAAGAGCATATGAAAAAGAGCGGCACGCCAACTATGGGCGGCTTAATGATGCTGCTGGCAATAGTAGTGGCAACAATGTTCTGGAGTAAGCTGACGCCAGAAATTATGATTGCCTTGGTGCTGACACTTGGCCATGGTGTAATTGGTTTTATTGATGATTTTATTAAGGTTGTTTTAAAAAGAAACTTGGGTCTTACCGCGAGACAAAAATTGCTGATGCAGTTTTTCTTGGCAGGCTTATATCTTTTTTATCTGGAAACTACACCAGGACATGATTTTTCCGTCTGGATCCCTGGTACAGGATACACAGTTGATTTGGGAATTGGTTATTATCTGTTTGCTTTCTTGCTATTGGTTGGTACAACGAATGCGGTAAATCTTACAGACGGACTTGATGGTCTGGCAAGCAGCGTAACAGTTCCGGTGGCTTTGGCCTTCTCCTATGTAGCTGTAGCACTTGGTCATAATGACCTCGGAATTTTTGGCATGACTTTGGTCGGTTCCTGCCTTGGCTTTTTGATTTTCAATAGATATCCTGCAAAAGTATTTATGGGTGATACCGGTTCCTTAGCATTGGGCGGAGGTATTGCTGCCATTGCCTTGCTTACTAAGACGGAACTTCTTTTAGTTATCATCGGCGGCATTTATGTTATCGAAGCTCTTTCTGTAATTATTCAGGTTACCTACTTCAAAAAAACCGGCGGCAAGAGGATTTTTCGGATGAGCCCGCTGCATCATCATTTTGAGCTTGGCGGGTGGAAAGAAACAAAGGTTGTCCATGTTTTTGCATTCGTAAGTCTGTGCTTATCTATGCTGGGTATAGTATTATTGCTGTTAGGAAATGCAGAGGGAAGGGGACTTTAAGATGCCGCAGGAGAAATACGTTTTCGTTTATGGTGCGGGAATCAGCGGTTGCGGAGTAGCAGAAGTTTTGACCAAAAATGGCCAAAAAGTTTTGCTTTATAATGATACTGAGAAGTCTTTACCGCAAGAATTTCTTAATGTGCTGTACAGTGGAAACGGGCAATACATTTGTGGTAAAAATGCAGAAGAGTATTTACGACAAGCGGAATTATTTGTTGTGTCGCCAGGTATTTCTATGCGTAGTACTTTAGTTCAAAAGGCTATTGCTGCTGGTATAGAAGTAATTGGCGAAGTTGAGGTTGCAGCGCGTTTATATAATGGGAAACTTATTGCGATTACAGGCACGAATGGTAAAACGACAACAACGACTTTAGTCGGTGAAATGATTAAAACATTGCCAGTAAAAACAGCTGTGGGTGGAAACATCGGACAAGCTCTGTCTGTGGAAATGCAAGGCTTGGGTAAAGATGACTGGCTGGTTGCTGAACTATCAAGCTTTCAGTTGGAAGCAGTTACTTCTTTGAAGCCCGATATTGCGGCTATTCTTAATGTAACGCCTGATCACCTGGATAGGCATGGCTCAATGGAAGAATATGCAAAAGCAAAAGCCAATATTTTTGCACGGCAAACTGCTGAAGATTATCTAATCCTGAACATTGATGATAAAATAGTAGCAGATTTTGCCAAAACAGCTAAATCAACAATTTGTTATATTAGCCGCAAAAAGCAATTGGAACAGGGAGTATTTTTGGCTGATGGCAACTTTGTGCTTGCCTGGAACGGCGAACGCAAAATAATTTGTCCTATAAAAGAAATGAAAATTTTTGGCGCGCATAATGAAGAAAATGCCTTGGTGGCTATAGCATGTGCCTTTTTCGCAGGTGTTGCGGAAGAAAAAATAAGAGCCGTGCTGACAAGCTTTGAAGGCGTTGAGCATCGTCTGGAATATGTTACTAACATAGATGGTGTGGACTATTACAACGATTCCAAAGCAACAAACCCGGATTCGACGATTAAGGCATTGGAATCATTTGCAGGTCATATTATACTTTTAGCTGGTGGACGCGATAAAAAAACTGATTTGAAAGATATGATGTCTCTTGTCAAAACTAAGACAGACGCTTTAATCCTTATGGGTGAAGCCAAAGAAAGATTTCTAGAAGCAGCAGAAACTGCTGGGGTTAAAAATATTCATGTCGTCAATACTTTTGATGATGCCGTTATGCTGGCACATAGTCTAGCAAGGGCACCGCAAGTGGTGTTGCTTTCTCCAGCTTGTTCTTCCTTCGACATGTTTGAAAACTTTCCTCATAGAGGCCGATATTTTAAAGAGCTGGTCAGAAAATTAGAAAAGTGACCAGTAGGAGGATTTTGTGAGAATTATAGTTTCAGGCGGTGGTACTGGCGGACATATTTATCCTGCAGTTACTATTGCAAATCAAATTAAAGAAAAACAGCCAGATGCTGAGATTATTTTCGTTGGCACCAGAGAAGGCCTTGAATGCGAAATAGTTCCTCGTTATGGCTATCCAATAGAGTTTATTGAAGTTGCAGGCTTTCAGCGGAAGCTGAGCCTTGATACAATTAAATCTGCTTTCAAACTATTGGCAGGGCTTATAGATGCTCTGAAGTTAATAAGAAAGATTAAGCCGGATTTAGTTGTAGGAACCGGTGGCTACGTTTGTGGCCCGGTCTTGTTTTTAGCAGCTTTGCAGGGAATACCGACTTGTATTCAGGAACAGAATGCTATGCCGGGTGTTACCAATAAAATTTTGGCCCATTTTGTAAAAAAAGTTTTCTTGGGTTATCAGGAAGCCGGAAAGTATTTCGGCGGTAATTCTGAGAAGATTTTTACCGGTAATCCTATTCGCAAAGAAATTCTTGAAGTTTCACGTACTGCTGCTATCGAAAAATTAAAGCTTGACCCCGCTAAGAAAACTATTCTTGTTTCTGGCGGCAGCCGAGGCGCGAGAAGTATTAATGATGCGATGGCTTTGGTGGAGACATCATTGGCTGGACGCAGTGATGTACAGGTTATACATATTACTGGTGAAACAGGATATGAAAAATTTATCGGACAGGTTGAAAAAAAGGTATTAATGTCTGATAATATTAAAGTGTTTCGTTATATGCATGATATGCCGCTGGCTTTAGCAGCTGCTGATTTAGCTATTTTTCGTTCCGGGGCTATTGGCTTGGCAGAACTAATGGCAAGGGGTATCCCTTCTATTCTTGTACCTTATCCCTATGCTACGGCCAACCATCAGGAGCATAATGCCCGGGCGGTTGAAGGCGCAGGCGGGGCTGTCGTTATTCTTGACAAAGAATTAACTGGCGAAATTTTACTTAAACAAATAGAAAGTTTGCTGGCTGATGAAAGCAAGCTGCAGAAAATGAAGGACGCGGCGAAAGCTTTAGGCAGGCCAGAAGCAGCAGAAGATATCGCACGCAAGGTGTTAGCCTTACTTAAAAAGTAGGTACGAGGAGGTTTCATTGTGTTAGAAGGCATAAAAAAAATACACTTCATCGGCATTGGTGGAGTAGGTATGAGTGCAATTGCCTATGTTTTACTTAAACGTGGTTTTATTGTATCAGGATCAGATGCAGCAAAAAGTCATATAGCTACCAAACTTTCAAAGGAAGGGGCTATGGTTTATATAGGCCATGCTGCTTGCCAGATTGAAGGCGTAGATGCTGTTGTTGTTTCGACCGCAATCCGTGAGGATAATCCTGAGCTTGAAGAAGCAAGGAAAAGAAAAATTACCGTCTTGCATCGTTCGGATGTTTTGGCTGCACTTATTAACAGCGGCAAAGGCGTTGCTGTGGCTGGTGCTCATGGCAAAACAACAACCAGTTCAATGCTTGCTTGTATTTGTACAGAAAGCGGTATTGACCCTACTGCTATTATTGGCGGAGTTGTTTCCAGTCTTGGCGGCAATGCTGTCAACGGTAAAGGCGATGTATTAGTAGCCGAAGCCGATGAAAGTGATGGTTCTTTCTTAAAATTCCATCCACATATAGCTGTGGTAACCAATATTGAAAATGATCATTTAGACCATTATGGCAATGAAGAAAATATATATAAAGCTTTTTGTCAATTTATCGGTAATGTAGTTGATGGCGGCAAAGCTGTTCTTTGCTTTGATAATGCAAAAATCAGACGTATGGCAAAGGAAACTAAAGCTGTAGTAATATCCTATGCAATTGATTGTACTGAAGCTGATTATCAGGCGAGAAATATCGTGTTTGAAAAGAGTCGTACTGTTTATGATCTTTATTATCACGGAAACAAACTTGGTCAAGTAGAATTAATTGTGCCTGGACGTCATAATGTCCTTAATTCTTTAGGTGCTTTGGCGGCAGCGTTCGAATTGGGTATCCCCTTTGATAAGGCTGTTGCTTCTTTGGAACTCTTCACCGGCGCAAAACGTCGTTTTGAAACTAAAGGTCAAGTAAACGGTGTGTGGATCGTTGACGATTATGCACATCATCCGACAGAAATCAAAGCGACAATTGCCGCAGCCAAACAAACAAAACCAGATCGCCTTATGTGTATTTTCCAGCCACATCGTTACACCAGAACGCAACTGTTGCTTGAAGAATTTGGCGGGGCCTTTGGCGAGTGCGATGAACTGATCCTTACAGAAATATACTCAGCAGGCGAGCAGCCTATACCTGGTGTTTGCAGTAAGCGATTGTGCGAGGAAATAACTAAACAAACAGCCCAAAAAGTCGTTTATATTCCAGAGCTTTGTGATATTGAAGAATATCTTATGAAAAATGTAAAAACAGGTGATTTAGTCATAACCCTCGGAGCAGGTAATATTTATACCGTAGGCGAACAATTGGTTGCTGATTTGAAGCGGGGGAAATGCTAATGGATAAAAACATGAAAGTTGCTGTAGTAATGGGTGGACCTTCTGCCGAAAGAGAGGTATCTTTAGCGACGGGAGCCGCTGTTGTCTCAGCTTTGCAAGAAAAAGGTTATGATGTTGAAGCTATCGACATAGTGCCGGGAAAAATAACTGAACAGCTCAACGTTTGTGGTGCTAATGTTGTTTTTAATGCTGTACATGGATTATATGGTGAAGATGGCTGCCTCCAAGGCTTATTGGAAATGATAGGCATACCTTATACGGGTTCAGGTGTGTTGGCAAGTGCTGTTGCCATGGACAAAGTAGCTTCCAAACGTATTTTTCAGGCTACAGAAATTCCCACACCACGCTGTTTGATTTTGTCGCAGGAGGACAAGCAGAATCATAAAGAAATCATATTAAATTCCTTTTCTTTGCCGGTAGTTGTTAAACCAGCTTCACAAGGTTCAAGCCTTGGTGTAGTTATTGTCAAGCAGGAAAAAGAATTGGAAGAAGCGTTGCAAACAGCATTCTCTTACGGAAAAGAAGTTTTGATTGAGGAATTTATAACAGGGAAAGAGTTGACAGTGGCAGTAATGGCTTTTGCAGGAGAGACAAAGGCTTTCCCGGTGATAAACATAGTTCCTCACTCTGGAACATATGATTTTAAGTCGAAATATACAAAAGGCGAAACAGAGTATCTGGTGCCGGCTCCTATAGGCGAGGCTGAAACTCAGCATGCTCAGGAAGTTGCTGTTCAAGCCTACAAAGTTTTAGGCTGCAAAGGAGTAGCACGCGCTGACTTGATGCTTGATAATGAAGGGCAAGTCTTTGTTTTAGAACTTAATACAGTACCAGGGATGACCTCGACTAGCCTCGTGCCAAAGGCAGCTGCAGCTGTTGGAGTATCCTTTCCTGAGTTGTGTGAAAGAATTTTGTTGTCGGCGCAAAAATAATCAACGGAGGTGATTGAAAGTGTTGTCTACCAAAGAGCGTCTGTGCCTAGAGAGGCAAAAACGCAGACTTCGCTTGTTGAAAATCACCATCGGGTTCCTTTGTTTTGTTTGCATAGTTGTTGGCGGCTACCAATTGGTGCACCAACCATGGTTTTCTTTTGGTAACATCGATATAGTTGGTACCAGAAATGTGAAAAACGAGGATGTTATCAGAACACTTAATCTGCAGGGACCGGTCAATTTATTTTTGATTGATCGTAATCGCGTTAAAAAGGCTCTTGAACAAGACTTTCGTATAGAGAAGGTTGACACTTCTTACGTTTGGCCTAATGTCCTGAAGATAGAAGTAACGGAAAGACAGCCGGCCATTTATGTTAAATGTGCTTATGGTGGATTTGCACAAGTTGATTTTAATGGTAGTGTTTTAAATGTTTCCAAAGGAATCAAAGATGCATCTGTACCATTTGTTTCAGGCGTTAGCATAGGGAATGCTTATCTTGGCGACAAAGTTCAAAAAAATGATGTGGAAAAAATTGTAATATTTTTAAGCAAACTTGATAAGTCTCTGCTTTCACGTATATCGGAAATATCTGTCGACGGACAAAATAAGGTTAAAATAATCATGTTGTCCGGAGTGCCAATTTTGGTTGGTGATGTAGATGGTCTTGAGGAAAAGGTAGTAACCTTTATAACTATTTGTAATGAGATTCAAAGCAAAAACATTGATGGATATTACATTGACTTGACATTTGCTAAGCCTTATATTAAGGTTAAACAGTAAAAGTGTAAATTAAGCATTAAGAGAAGAAAGAGAGCTATGATTCAGATGTTCTATGATAAGCATGCAAAAATTCTTATCACTATTGTTTGCGCAATATTAGGTGTTATGTTAGCAACACAGTTTCGCACTAACGAAAGCAGGAAAGCTAACATTCCATATCAAAGGGCGGAAGACCTTAGTGAAAGGTTAAAGGTTGTTGAGAAGGAAAGAAACCAACTCCTTCTGGAGATACAGCGTCTACAAGAAAAAACCAGCGATGAAGTTGTCGCAAGAGAAATAAATATGTTGAAGGCTTATGCAGGTGATACAGCATTGCATGGACCAGGCGTTATTGTCACAGTTGATGATAGCAAGAAAGTTTCTAAGCCAGGTGAAAATCAAAATCTTTATTTAATTCACGATGATGATTTGTTGCGCATTATTAATGAATTGCGAGCATCTGGAGCTGAAGGAATTGCCATAAATGAAGAGCGTTTGACTGCTGTTTCAGAAATAAGGTGTGCTGGGCCTACCTTGTCGGTGAACAATAACCGTTTTGCACCGCCGTATGTTATTCGTGCCATAGGAGACCCCAAAAACTTGGAAAATGCTTTGAAAATGCGTGGCGGAGTTATTGAAACTCTTAAGTTTTGGGGTATACAGGTAACTGTAACCCAAGAAGAGAACATCGTAATACCTGCTTTCAAGGGTACGCATAGTTTTGAATATGCCAAAGTGGGAGAAGGTGGCAAAGGATGATATATCCTATTATTGGTTTGATTATTGGGATTTTTTTGGGCCTTAATATGCCGATAAGTCTGCCGCAGGAGTATGTCAAATTGCTGTCGGTGGCGTTAATGGCTGTTCTGGATTCTGTCTTGGGTGGAATGCGATCTGCAAAAGAAGGGAATTATGATAACCAGATATTCATTTCTGGTTTCTTTGTTAATGCCTTTGTAGCTACTTTACTTTGTTATTTCGGTGAGCGGTTAGGCATAGACCTTTATTTTGTCGGTATTTTAGCATTTGGTTTAAGAATTTTCCAAAATATAGCCATTATTCGCAGATTATACTTGGGCAAATAAAAAAAGATTTGTTTAAGAAGGTATATGGAGTTTTTTGTTGAATTCTAAAATGTCAGTATATTAATGCTTGTGCTAGTGAAGATAGATTAATTGTAATTTTTAAGGAGGAGCTTTTAATGTTCGAGCTGGAGAATACTACTGAGACACTTGCTAATATTAAGGTAATTGGTGTAGGTGGAGGTGGCAACAATGCCGTTAACCGCATGATTTCTGCCGGTTTGAAAGGCGTTGAATTTATTGCTGTTAACTGCGATGCGCAAGCATTGTTGCTCTCAAAAGCATCAAACAGGATACAAATAGGTGAAGAACTTACTAAAGGGCTTGGTGCTGGAGCTAATCCTGATGTTGGGCAAAGAGCAGCAGAAGAATCCAGAGAACAGATATTAGCTTCACTGCAAGGTGCAGACATGGTTTTTGTTACTGCAGGTATGGGTGGCGGCACCGGTACAGGGGCAGCTCATATTGTTGCTGAGTGTGCTAAAGAAGCTGGCGCTTTAACAGTTGGCGTTGTTACAAAACCATTTACATTTGAGGGTAAACGTCGGTACAACCAAGCAGAGCAAGGTATAATCAACCTGCAGCAAAAGGTTGATGCTTTAATAACAATTCCTAATGATCGTTTATTGCAAGTTATTGATCGCCGCACTTCAATGCTGGATGCTTTCCGTATTGCAGATGATGTTTTAAGACAGGGCGTTCAAGGTATTTCTGACTTAATCAGTGTGCCTGGTCTGATCAACGCTGACTTCAATGATGTCAAGACTATCATGTCTAATGCTGGCTCAGCACTTATGGGTATGGGCATGGCTAAGGGTGAAGGCGGCGCAAATGCTGCTGCAGAAGCCGCAATCAGAAGTCCGCTGCTTGAAACTACTATAGAAGGTGCTCGTGGAGTGCTGCTTAATATTACAGGCGGTAAGGACTTAACTTTGATTGATGTTACTGAGGCTTGTAACACTATTGCTAATGCGGTTGATCCTGATGCTATGATTATCTTCGGCGCCGCGATTGATGAAGCACTTGATGACGAAATTCGTGTAACAGTCATCGCGACAGGGTTCGGTGGTAAAAATCCAGCACTGCCAAAGGAAGGAAACAGCAAGAAGGGTTATGATGGCTTGTACAATCCTGCCAAAAGGGAGAGCGGTTCCCCACTAGGATCATTTACGCCACCTTCAACGGAGATTCCACCTTGGATTCGTGGTAGATAATAGCTGATTTCATCAAGAAAGCTGCAACTGCTGGTCAGTTGCAGCTTTTACTATATATGGGGCAAAAACCTGAAAATTCGGCGTAAACAGATACCATATATAGACACTGCATATCTAGTGTGCTATAATATTTTTGTCGAAAATAGCAACTGAAATGAGGTTAAGAGCATGAGGTGTCCATTTTGTTCTTATGGTGACAGTCGCGTGGTTGATTCTCGAGCTATTGATGAAGGCTCTTCTATCAGAAGGAGAAGGGAATGCCCACAATGCAACAGGCGTTTTACAACCTATGAAAAGTATGAGGAAACTCCATTAATAGTTGTTAAAAAAGATGGACGGCGAGAACTTTTTGATAGCCAGAAGCTTTTAAATGGGTTGATAAAGGCTTTTGAAAAAAGGCCTGTATCTTATGAACGCATTCAGGAAATAACTCAAAACATTGAACGCGAATTAAGAGCCAAGGGCGAAACGGAAGTTACCACGGAAGCTATTGGGGAGACTGTTATGAAGCATTTGGAGAGCACTGACAAAATAGCTTATGTACGCTTCGCATCTGTCTATCGTCAATTTGCAGATGTCAATAACTTCATGCAAGAAATTCAAAATATGATGAGCAAAGAAAAAACCAAAATTTAAGGAGTGGATTAGCAATGATGATTCGCAAGCGCGACGGACGCGAAGTCGACTTTGATGAAACTAAAATTACCGATGCAATTTTTGAAGCAGCGAAATCCGTCGGTGGTGCAGATAGACAAATGGCGATGGAGATAACCCTTGATGTTTTAAAATATTTAAAAGCGCATTTCAAGGGTATTGTTACAGTTGAACAAGTACAGGATGTAGTTGAAAAGATCCTTATTGAAAAAGGTCATGCCCGCACTGCTAAGTCTTATATTATTTATCGTGCAAAGAGAACCGGTATTCGTAATGCTCGTTCTGAGCTTATGGATACAGTGGGAGAAATATTAAAGGAAACTGATAGGGATAATGCGAATATTTCCAATTCTCCATCAGCAAAAATGCTGCAAATTGCCAGTGCTGCCAGCAGAGAGTATTACCTTAATCGGATGATACCTGAAAAAATTGCGTTGGCACATCGCAAGGGAGATATTCATATCCATGACTTAGATTTCTATGGCAAAACGATGAACTGTTTAAATATTCCGTTAGGCCGTCTTTTATCTACTGGATTTAACAACGGACACGGTTTTATCAGATCACCTCGCCGCCCGACCTCAGCAACGGCTCTCGCTGCGATTATTTTGCAGAGTTCACAAAATGATATGTTTGGCGGTCAATCTTTTGGCTTCTTTGATTATGATATGGCACCTTTTATGGAAAATGCTTCTGATGAAGAAGTGTTCCAGGCTATGGAGGCTTTAATTTATAATCTGAACAGTATGCATTCAAGAGCAGGTGCACAGGTTCCTTTCTCCAGCCTCAATCTTGGACTTGACACATCAGAAAATGGACGCAAGGTGATCCGTAACATTCTGAAGGCTTATGCCAAAGGCCTGGGAAGAGGCGAAAACCCGATTTTCCCGAATGTCATCTTCCGCGTGAAGAAAGGCGTCAATATGGATCCGGGCGATCCAAACTATGACATGTTCAAACTCGCGATTTCTGTTGCTTCAAAACGTATGAACCCAACCTTTAGTTTTATGGATACCTCTTTTAATAAAGAATACGGCGGTGACGTTGCCTACATGGGATGTCGTACAAGAGTTATTGCTAATCGCCGCGGCCCAGCTGTAACAACGGGAAGAGGCAATATTTCTTTTACAACTGTAAATCTTCCGCGTCTTGCAATCCGTGCTGAACGCGACATTATGGCTTTTTATCAATACCTTGATGAAATGATTGATCTTATTTCTGAGCAATTGTATCATCGCTTTAAAGTTGTTGCTAATCTGAAGGTCCGTGATTTGCCATTCCTAATGGGACAGGGACTGTACCTTGGTTCTGAAAAACTAGGCAGCGATGACAGAATTGAAGATGCGATAGCTAATGGAACTCTTTCTTTAGGATTTATTGGGCTTGCAGAAACTTTGACGGCTCTTACTGGCAAACACCATGGTGAGAGTGAAGAAGCACAGGTTTTAGGTGAAGAAATTGTCGCTTTCATGCGCAATAAGATGGATAAAATGTCTAATAAATATAATTTGAACTATACTTTAATTGCTACTCCTGCCGAAGGCTTGTCCGGAAGATTTGTGCGTATGGACAGAAAAGAGTACGGTGTAATACCGGGGATAACTGATAAAGATTACTACAGTAATTCTTTCCATGTACCTGTTGGTTATCCGATAAGCGCTTACGAAAAAATGCGTATCGAGGGTAAATACCATAAATACACCAATGCTGGGCATATCAGCTATGTAGAGTTTAGCGCATCGCCTATAAATAATCTTGATGCAGTTGAAGATATTTTGAAACATATGTGCGCTTGTGATTGCGGTTATGTTGGTATTAATTTCCCAATAGACTATTGCAACCAATGCGGTTATACAGGCATTATAGATGGCGATTACTGCCCGCATTGCGATGCTGAACTTGCACACAAAGTAAAACGCGTTTGCTGCAGTAAATAAGGGAGAGACATAAATGGTGACTTTGAAGGTTGCAGACATTCTTGCTGAATCAGTTGTTGATGGTCTTGGCATAAGAACCGTAGTTTTTTTTCAAGGCTGCCCACGTCATTGCCCAGGTTGTCATAATGCACCTTTGATATCATTTGAAGGCGGCACTGAATATTATCCGGAAGAACTGGCAGAACTGATAATAGCAAAAATGACACCAATTCATCGCGGAATTACTTTTAGCGGCGGTGATCCGCTGGCACAGCCAGATGGTTTGCTTGATCTGGTTTATCTTTTGCGCAAAGCTAAGCCAACTTTGAATATTTGGCTTTATACTGGGTATCTTTTTGAAGAGGTAAAAGACCTGCCTGTTGTTAAAGCTGTTAACGTCATGGTTGATGGGCCTTTTATACTTGAACAGCGTGATATAAGTTTACCCTTCAAAGGGTCTGGCAATCAACGTGTCATTGACATTCCAGCTACTATGCAAAATAATGAAGTTATGGAATTAAAGCTCTAATATTAAGGAGAGCGGCAGAACACTCTGCCGCTTTTTTCTTTTTTTTAGCAGGATATGAGTTTTGAAGAACGAATACTTTAATATATACAATAAAGGAGGTGAGGTCATGAATGTATATCGGTGGTGTGCCAGAGATAAACAAGGCAAGAAATTTTGTGGCGAACTGAGAGCTGGTAACGAAAAAGAAGTTGCTGAGTTCATCAGATCGAATTATGGTTATGTGACAAAAATTGAAAAGATCAGACATTGGGAAGAAGTATATGCTAATTTTCATTCTGGAAAATTTGCAATTGATGATGGTATTCGCGAAAGTTTTTTCCGCCAATTGTCAGCACTGCTTGATGGAGGGATTTCGTTAATAAAAGGGTTGGAGATGGTAAAGCTAAAATCAAGAGGAGGTATTTACGAAGTATCAAATTCCTTAATCAAAAATTTAAACAGAGGTTTCTCCCTGTCTGCGGCGATGAACAAACAAAAAGAAATTTTTACACCTGCTTCAGTTAAGATAATAGAGGCTGGCGAAAATAGTGGCTCCTTGAGTGTTTTGCTTGATGAACTGGCAGATTATTATAAAAATCAGAATGAGATGAAGCGCTTTATCAGAAATGCCTGCATATATCCGTGCATAGTGGTGTCTTTGACTGCATGCACATTTATTTTTTTTGTCTTCAAGGTGTTACCAATATTTGTTGAACTGTATTCTTCTCTTGGCATAGAAGAAACTACTTTCTTGAAGTTAATAGATTTTGCAGAAGTTAATATTCGATATTTTCGTTGGGAGGCAGCCTGCTTTTTTTTATTTTTTCTCGGGGTAACGTATTATCAACGCGAGCGAATAAAAGAAGGTTGTTTTAAGCTTCCTGGACTATCCAGCTGTTATCGTGAAATGATGGAAATAAGATACTGCCGCGTTTTATCTATAATGCTAAGGAGCGGTATTGCTATTCCAATAGCTTTGACGGCTGCAGCTGAGGCATTGCAGTCCCGGGAAATGAATGAAAAGAGTATAATGGCCAGTTATGCCGTTACTCGTGGTGCTCGTATATCACAAGCAATAGCACTTAATGGTGAATTATTCAGCGAAACCAGCATTGAATTTATAAGTATTGGGGAGGATAGCGGCAAATTACCTGAAATGCTGCTGGAGGCTGCTGACGTTATCAATAATGAACTGCAAGCTAAACTAAAAAATCTCAAGGCATCAGTTGAACCAATTTTGCTTATCATAATCGCATTTCTTGTTGGTTGTGTCATTTTCTCTGTAGCGTCGCCGATGATGGGTTTGATTTCCGGCATGCCGGAATATATCTAATAACGGGAGATGTAGAGAAATGCTTAATGGGTTTTTTAAGCAAAGACAGGGTTTTACTTTGATAGAAATTGTAGCAGTTTTAGCTATTCTTGGAATGATGGCAATCATGTTGATGCCGTCAATTGATATTGCTAGTAACAGGGCGAAGGATACAAAAATGGTTTCAGATTTAGTAACTTTAGACAGCGCAGTCAAACTATACAGGATGGAAAACGAAAAATATCCAGAAAGCCTAGCGGATTTGCAAAATGGTTATGTAGCAAATAAAGTATATAAAGATGCTGCAGGAGAAAAAATTGTTTATGACCATGATGGAGCGTCTTACACTTTGACGGGAACAAAGACCAATGGCGATGTAATTATGGCAGATGGATCGAAAGTAGAAAAGCAGCAAACAGACGCTGGCAATACTGATGTTAAAGTTAATGGATAATAGTATAGATGGCTACTAGCAGCAAAGGTTTTGCGCTCTTAGAGTTAATTGTTGGCTTAGCCATTTTCTTGTTTATGCTGGTGATCTCATTACCAATGTGGGAGGGTTTCCTGCAAATATCGGAAATGGCTAAAATAGATAGTGCCTGTCGGTTATTGGCTACGGATATTGCCGATATCCAAAATAAAGCCCTTTTCAGGAATCTGGAGGGACCAGCATACGTAATAATGCTGGACAGATATGGCGATGGCTATACAATTATTAAAAGTCAAACAATCGTGAAAAATGTTAGGTTTTCAAAACTCGGGTTAGACCCTGTTGTAGCAACTTGCGCAAACACTAATAGAATTTCTTTCTCGACTACTGGCAGCCCCCAAAGAGCTGTGAGCGTAAATGTTTACAGCAGAAAAAATAGTTCAAAACGAAAATATGTAGAAGTACAGCCAGTTACAGGCAGGATAGTGATTACAGACGAAACAACATGATGGTGGTTTTATTTTACTGGAAATACTGGCATTTTTTGTTATGACATGTGTTGCACTCACTTCTTTAGCAGTGATATATAATGGCCTCATTTCCATAATGCTAAGGCATAATATCCAAAAGGATGGCTTTGAAATTGCCCAAGTGGAAATGGCAAATCTTGAACAAGCACCCTGGCCTATTGGCGAAACTAGGAAAGAAAGCGCTGACTTCGAAATCGAAACTAAAATCACTGAAAGTCCAGCACTTGTTGAGGCAAATAAGCTTGAGGTGATAGTTTATGAAAAAGGCAAAAACAGGCCGTTGGTGAATTTGGTGCGTTATGAATAAAAGAGGCTTTCTACTTTTGGAATATTGTATTGCACTGATGCTGACCAGTTTAACCTTGTTCGTTTTTCAGGATACTTTTCTACAATCAATAAAAACATGCCAAAGGGTTGCAAGTGATTTAGAGATTTATCGGGTTGAACGCGCAACCATGGCTTTATTGAGAGAAAACCTCGACTTTAACGTCGAGAAAGTAGAATTGTTGGCAGATGCGTCGGGAGAGGCAATGGTCGTATGCCAGGAAACGGCTGCGAAAAGAAAAGTTTACTATTATTGCAGCGAGTCGCCAACCGGAAAACATGTCATGACTCTCTACCAAAGAATCAAGGTAGAAGATAAAAGCTCCGGAATTAATCCATTGACAGTGCCAAATATGGAAGTAACTAAGTGGTACGCTGAAAAGCTTTCGGAAAAGAGCTTTTTGTTGGCATTCTCTATTCGGGAATGCTCAAGCGGCAGAGAAAAAAAGTTTTTTGAGGTAATTAATTTATGCAATGGCAGGGTTTTATAATGCGGCAGCGTAAAGGAATGATTTCCCTTTCAATTTTGTTACTCACGACAGTACTCTTAACTATCTTGCAGGGGTTTTTCCTCTTGGTTAATAGAGAAAGTGAGGCACAAACAGATAATATAAGGCAGGAACAAATTTTAAATTTGGGAGAAAGCCTTATAAGAATTGCGGGCAGAAATGAAGAAAAAGGAAATTTGAACGATGACATTCAACTTCAGAAAGTCACTTTATATCCTGGTAATGAGGAGTTTACGACAAAAATAACTAATGAGAATAATATATCTTTGGGAGTTCGCCAGATTAAAATAGCGCTGGAGAGCTCAAGTAAAAAGTGGAATATTTACAAAGATAGGTTATTGCCCCCAGGTGGTGCTGATAATCCGGTTTATCAAAATGCTATTTATGCCCAGAATGGTATTGCCGGTAACAAACCATACGGTGTTATTATTCAGGAAGGCAACAGCATAATCACAATGCCATCCTTTGATGTAAGTGCGTATAAAAAATACGGTAAGATGGTTTTGCCAGCAGCAGATGAGCTAAGAGATTATGGTTTAAAGCGAAGGTTATATGTTAATACTGCTGCAGGGAATGTTGCCTATAGTGTGGCTGAAGATACTGTTATTAAGGGTGATGGTGTATTTGTTGACGAAGCAGGTATAACGATTAATGAAAGATGCACTGCTACGGGCAATTTATGGCTGATCAGCGGCAGCGGCATTGTTATAGGAGATAATGTCAAACTTGATAAAGCCTTGCTTATAGCAAAAAAGAATATCAGCATTGGCAATAATGTATCAATTAATGGTATAATCATATCCGGTGGCAAGGTGACTATCGGAAATAGTCTTACCATGGCAAGAGATAAAATGGTTCTTGAACCATTTTCTACTGCTTGCTATTTTTTATAGGGAGTGATTTTACTGATGAAAAAAATATTATTGCTGTTTTTGCTGGTATTTTGTTTTGCATCAACTGCATTAGCAAATGGCCAGATAACATTGTTATCGCGCAGTGTTGATGAAGGACCTATTAAGGGAGTTATTCCAGAGGTAGACGGAATTAATGACGAAAATATGCAAAAGAGCATCAATGGAGTTTTAAAAATGCGTGCTTATGAATTAGCGCGTGAGCTTCCTGCTGAATGTGTAGTTAGCTATAATCAGCTATTGGATAAAACCAGTGTTTTCAGCGTTGTTTTGAAAGCAACGACGGGCGACAGAACTTTGTATAAGGCTGTTAATATTGATGTTACTACCGGTAAAGAATGCGTTTTGAGTGACTTTTTCCGGGACAAAGAAGGTTTTGAACGCGTCTTGGATGGTTACGAAGATATTGCCTTGGATGATGCTGGTATTTATACAAGAAGCGAAAAGTATAGCGTGTATGATAAGTTTGTTCCCTATGCAGCATTGCTCCGTTTTGTTGATATAGGTGAAGCAGGACGCTTTTTGACGGTTCATAAGATTACTAAAGCTTCAGCAGGTGCCGCTTTGCATATTAAAGCAGGGGAGCTCGTTGCAATTAAGTTAGACTCTAACCGCAGTACCGGTTATACATGGGAAATTGGTGCAGAGAGCAAAAGTGCCGGATTGCTCGAGATTGGCACCTCCTATCTCATGCCGGGCGGGAAAGATACCAGCGCCCTTGGAGCGATGGGAACGGATATTATTGTTATAGGAACAGATAAAACAGGAAGTATTCCAGTAAAACTAAATTATAAAAGACAATGGGAAAAATACCCAGTATCAAGCATTCAGTTCGAATTAATAGTAGAATAAGCGGTAGCTGTTTGTTTGACGAAAAAACCGGCATTTCAAAAGCCGGTTTTTTCGTTGTTTATTATGACGGAAATTTCTGTGGTAATAGTAGGAAATTATTGCTAAAATTGAATTAAAAATTGCAAAGCGGTGGACTAAATGGAAAAGCAAAAGATCATATTACGTATTTTTAATGATGAGTACCAGATTAAAACAGAGATGCCGGAAGAAGAATTGCTGGTTCTGGCTGATATAGTTAATACTAAAATGCTGAATATAGCAAAAAATCAGTCTGCCCTGACTCCAAGTAAAGTTGCTGTATTAGCGGCTTTGGAGCTGGCCAGTGAAATTAATGACCTTAAAAATGATTACAATGATATTTTGAAAATAGTTACAGGAAAGAACGATAACAATCGGAAGGGATTAAAATAATGAAAAGTACAATTACTGAATTATTGGCACCTGCTGGCAATTGGGAAGCCCTGGAGGCTGCCATCAATGCCGGTGCTGACGCCGTATATTTCGGCGGTGCGGCTTTTGGCGCCAGACAATATGCAAATAACTTTAATAAGGAAGAAATTGAAAAAGCTGTTTTTTTCGCTCATATGCACCGGGTGCGTCTTTTTGTTACTGTCAATACGTTAGTGGATGACAGCGAAATGGAAGAATTGGCCGATTACTTGGTTTTTCTGAGTAATGTCGGTATTGATGGTATTATAGTGCAGGATTTAGGTGTAATCGAAGTGGCGAAAAAGGTAGTTCCTGATTTACCATTGCATGCGAGTACACAGATGACTATTACCAATTCTGCCGGTGCTGAATTTGCCTACAATGCAGGCATGGAACGTGCTGTTTTGGCTAGAGAGTGCAGTTTGGAGGAAATCAGAAAGATTTGCGCGGAGTCTTCTCCTGAAATAGAAGTATTTATACATGGCGCATTGTGTGTTTGTTATTCGGGCCAGTGCCTGATGAGCAGCCTTATAGGTGGCCGCAGCGGTAATCGTGGTCGCTGTGCACAGCCGTGCCGTCTGCCGTACAGCCTTGTCAACAACAAAGGGGAAACAGTGCTTGACAACAATCAAGCAGGACAATATCTTTTAAGCCCCAGAGACATGAATACTCTCGAAATTTTACCAGAATTAATCGAGGCTGGTGTCGCCTCCTATAAAATTGAAGGACGCATGAAAAGGCCGGAGTATGTTGCCGTAGTTGTTGATATTTATCGTCGTGCCATAGATAGTTATCGGAATGGCGATTATAAGGTATCAGAAGAAGATATGCTAAATATCAGACAAATCTTTAATCGTGATTTTACGACAGGTTTTCTTGAAGGTCATCCGGGCAAAGAGATGATGAGCGACAGGAGACCAAATAATAGAGGCGTTCTTGTTGGCAGGGTAGTCAAGCTTGACAGAAAAGATAATAAGGCGGTAGTTAAGCTGGAAAATGAGATTCATCTTGGTGATGGACTGGAGTTTTGGATTACCGTTGGCGGGCGTGTCGGGACTACCGTTACTGTCATGACGCTTGACGGCAAAGCTGTCGAATCGGCTGCAGTTGGCGAACAAGTTGAGATTGATGTGCCAAAAGGTGTCAAGCTTAACGATAGAGTTTTCAGAACTTTTGACAGCAAACTGATGTCCTATGCACAGCAATTCTGCGGAGAAGCTAATAAAAAAAGAATTTTGGTTAACGCTCACGTAGAGGCAAGACTGGGTGAGCCAATGAAAATAACTTTAACTGATGATGAAGGTAACTGCGGTTATGGTGAGACAGAGTTCATCGTAGAAAATGCCAGAAAGCACGCTTTAACCGAAGAAACGGTTCGTAAACAGGTCGAACGTCTTGGCACGACTGAATATGCACTGGCAGAGTTAGTGTTTGAGCATGATGAAAATGTTATGGCACCAATGAGCGAAATTAATGAAGCACGCAGAATTGCAACTGAAATGCTCAATAAAATAAGAATTGAAGCATTTGCTCCTTCCAGAAAACAAAGACGCAAAAATAAAATTTCTTTTGATGGCATACCTAAATCAAATCATTCACACTTTGGTGAGCTCACTGTTTATGTAGATACATTAGCTAAAGCTGAAGCAGCTTTGTCAGCTGGTACCGAATGGCTGGTTTTTGGCGGCGAAAATTTTTCGCATAAAGCAGCAAGCCATACTGAATATGAAAAAATTGCCTCTTTAGTTAAAAATGCCGGCAGAAAATTCGCTATTGCAACGCCAAGGATAGTAAAGGAAGGTCAACTGGCATATTTTAAAGAGCAAATGAAATTTTGGCAAGGACTGGAGCCTGACCTATTATTGATAGCCAATAATGGATTATGGTATTTGGCTCAACAGCTGGAATTAAAAATCCCATTGTGGGCAGATTGGCCGTTAAATATTTTTAATGCTCAAACCTTGAATTTTTGGCAGAATCAGGGAGCCGCAGGAGCAACTTTATCAGTTGAGCTTACTATGGCGCAAGTTGAGCAGTTGGCGGATAACTCACCACTGATGCTTGAATGTCTTGTTCAGGGACGACTAGAGATGATGGTTTCTGAATATTGCATTGCCGGCAGTTTTTTAGGCGAGTTGGATAAAGGCAAGTGCTCATACGGTTGTAAGGAACCTCTTTTTCTTCAGGATCGCAAGGAGGAAAGTTTCCCAATCGTAACTGACCAGTTTTGCCGAATGCATATTCTTAATGCCCACGATCTGTCAATGCTGAAATATGCTAAGCAAATGGCACAGAACGGAATACGCCGCTTGCGCATTGATGCACGTTTTTATTCACCGGAAGAAACAGCAAAGATAGTATCTTTGTATAGACGAATACTTGATGGTGATATTCAGATTGAAGACAATTTGGCAAAAACTACAAGAGGACATTATTTCAGAGGTGTCCTTTGATTAAGGAGCAGTTCTTAAATGGCAAGATTTGCAATAAAAACATTAGAATTCGATAAAATCAAGGAGCGGCTTGCGCGCAAAGCGGCAACCTCTTTAGGAAAACAAAAAGCGCTTACACTTCAAAGTGCTGGTGAATTCAGTATGGTACAGCGCGCACTTACTGAAACGGATGAAGCTTTGCGGATACTTGACATGGGCAAAAGGTTTCCATTCGGCGGCGCTGGCGATATTTCTGATTTAATAAAAAGGGCTCAGCTTGGTACAGTGTTAGATGCTGAATCGCTAATGCTTGTGGGCAGTACGGCTGCAGCAATCAGGCAAATGAAGACCTTTTTGCAGTCAGAAAATGAAATGGCGCCAACACTTGCAGAATATGCAGGTGGGATGCAAACTTTTATAAAATTGGAAAAACAACTCGAGAACGCAATTTCGGAGAAGGGAGAAATG
>CAYTOV010000005.1:32958-41374 GCA_964439485.1 uncultured Acidaminococcales bacterium
TCTGCTTCAACAAAATTAGGCGGCCTCAGAAATGCTATTGTGATAGCTAAGAATAGGGTAAAAGAGAAACTTGATAGTATATTGCATTCTCCTGACTATCAGAAATATTTTCAGGAACAGTTGGTTACGATGCGCGGGGACAGATATGTAATTCCAATTAAGCAGGAGTACAAGTTTAATTTCCCCGGTGTGGTTCATGATCAATCTGGCAGCGGCGCTACACTATTTATTGAGCCAATGGCAGTTGTTAACCTTAATAATGATATTAAAAAATATGTTTCTCAGGAGAAAGAGGAAGTGGAACGTATCCTGAGACAGTTGTCAGGTTTAGTGGGAGCAGAAGCCAATGAAATAGCAACTTCTCTTGGCATTTTCACCGACTTGGATGTTGTTTGTGCAAAAGCTTATTTGGCTCAGGAGCAAAAAGCTGTGAGACCGATGATGCTGGTAAATGGCTACGTCGAGATACTGCAGGGACGCCATCCTTTATTGCAGCAGGACAACGTTGTACCTATGGACATAAAACTAGGAGAGAAATTTAACACTTTATTGATTACAGGGCCAAATACAGGCGGCAAAACCGTAGCTTTGAAAACAGTAGGTCTTTTTGCTTTGATGGCACAAGCTGGCTTATTTGTACCTGCACGCTTGGCAAAATTACCGGTGTTCAGAGCAATATATGCAGATATAGGTGATGAACAAAGCATCGAACAGAGCCTTAGTACTTTTTCGGGGCACCTGCGGAATATCGTTGAAATCTTAGGAGAGGTCAAAGAAAAAGACCTTGTTTTGATTGATGAAATCTGTGCAGGGACAGATCCTAATGAAGGGGCTGCCTTAGCTATGTCGATATTGTCGCATTTGCACAAAAAAGGCGTTTTCACGATAATTACGACGCATTACAGTGAACTTAAGACTTTTGCTTTTGAACACGTGGGCATGGAGAATGCCAGCGTCGAATTTGACCCGGTTTCGTTAAGACCAACATATCGTTTGTTAATGGGAGTTCCAGGCAGCAGTAATGCTTTTTACATAAGCAAACGGCTTGGCTTACCGCAGGAAATTATAGATAACGCTGGTGAGATGCTTACTCAGGAACATTTACACATGGAAGATGTTCTGCAAAATCTTGAAGGCGAGCGTCGTCAATATGAAATGCAGAACAAAGAAATAGAAACGCTGAGAATTGAAAGCGAGAAAATCAAGCAGGAATTATTGCATAAAAAAACGGAGCTTGATAAACGACGGAATGAATTGCTGCGTAAGGCAAGAGAAGAGGCCGACGAAGTATATAGAAAGTCGCGCAGGGAAGCTGAAGCTATCATGAAAGAGCTGCGCGCAATGAAAAATGAATTTGATGTTGGAAAAATGAATGCTTTGGCAGAAGAGGCAAGAAAGAAATTAGCGAAGTCTTATGATTTTGCGAATGCGCCGGCACCAGAGGGAAAACAGCTTTCAAAAGATATTGCAAAGCCTGGACAGATAGTCTATTTATTATCCATAGCTCAGAATGGCACAATTGTCGAGATCAACGGTGACAACGTAGTTGTTCAAATTGGTTCTATGAAGACCAGCGTACCGATGAAGAAGTGCTTGTTAGTCCGCGAACCAAAGATTGAAGGGATAAGCGGAGTTGCCAAAATGAGAAAAGGTTACGCGCATGATTTATTCGTAGCAAAAAATGAATCAGTTCCAACAGAAATTGATGTCCGCGGTATGACTGTAGAAGAAGCAATACCTGTTATTGATAAAGTCATAGATGATGCTATGCTGTCTGGCGCTGAAAGAATAAGGATCATCCATGGCAAGGGTACGGGTATGCTAAGAGTTGGCCTGAACGGATATCTTTCAGGACATAGAGCTGTGAAAACCACGGAAGTAGCTCCTTCAAATGAAGGCGGAACAGGAGCTACGATAGTTTTCTTGGCAAAATAAAAATCTGTATATACAAAATACTCATATTGACCATAGTTTTAATAAATGTGATAATAATATAGTGATTGTGTATATTTATTGAATACCGATGTTATTTTATTGAGTACGGACTAGGAGGAAAAGAATGGCTATTCTGGTAAAAAAATTTGGCGGCAGTTCCGTTGCGACACCTGAAAAAATGCACGGTATCGTTGATCGCGTTTTACGTGAAAAAAAACCGGATGATCGTATTGTTATTGTTGTTTCCGCAATGGGCGATTCAACGGATGATTTGTTGGATTTAGCGGCGAAGGTTACTGATAGCATGCCTAAGCGTGAACTTGATATGCTTCTTTCAACGGGTGAACAAGTTTCTATAGCACTCTTGGCAGCTGCCTTCTGCAGCAAGGGACAGCCTGCAGTTTCTTTTACTGGTGGTCAGGCTGGTATTCACACCAGTGATATTCATAGCAAAGCAACTATTTTGGATGTTGATGCAAAGCGGGTTATAAAGGCCTTAGACGAAGGAAAGATTGCTATTGTAGCTGGTTTTCAGGGAATTACCGAGGAAGGCGATATTACAACGCTTGGCCGTGGAGGCTCAGATACGACGGCGGTAGCTGTTGCGGCTGGCATTAAAGCTGATTTCTGTGAAATATATACTGATGTTGATGGAGTTTACACTTCTGACCCTCGTATTGTCCCAAATGCCCAAAAAATGAATGAAATTACATTCGCTGAAATGTTGGAATTAGCACGCTTAGGAGCAGGGGTTATGCAACCGCGCGCAGTTGAATATGGAGAGCATAATAGCGTTGCAATCCATGTAAGGTCTACTTTTAAAGATGATCCGGGAACGATTATAAGGGAGGAATATACTGTGCAGGAAAAGAATTTTGTTATTCGTGGCGTTGCTCATGATACTAATGTTGCTAAAATTGCGGTCAAAGGTGTTCCAGATCAACCTGGTGTAGCCTACAAGATTTTTTCAGCACTTGCGAATGCAAATGTTGATGTTGATATGATAATTCAAAGCGTTCGTGACATTGATGGCAGCAATGACATTCTTTTCACAGTTGCGAAGACTGACCTCGTTGAAGCGACAAGCGTTGTTGAGAGCTTAAAAGATGAAATGGGCGGCTTCAATTACGATGTTGAAATAAATGTTGCCAAAGTTTCAATAGTTGGTGCTGGTATGCTTGGCAGCCCTGGTATAGCTGCAGGTATGTTCGGCGCTTTGGCAAAAGCCGGTATCAACATTGCCGCGATCAGTACGTCAGAAATAAGCGTTTCCTGCCTGATCAAGGAAAGTGATGTAAAGAATGCGGTTAATGCTATTCATGAACACTTTTTCCCAAATAACTGATTGAAGTTGTTTCTGGAAATAGAATATAAATATTGGAAGATTGCTTAGGGGGAATTTAAATGATTACTAGTATTGCAGCACCTCATGCGAAAGGTAAATCCGCGCAGGATAAAATATTTGGCGCGAACGCAGCAGCGATAGCCGCGGCAGCTAAATGCGGTGCGGATAAGGTAACAAACGCTACCATAGGCGCTATTCTTGATGAAGAAGAAAAATTAGTTTGTTTGCCGACAGTTGAAAAGGTATATAGGGCTTTACCAACTAATGAACTTATTGCATACGCACCAATTGCTGGTCTGCCAAATTATCTTGAAAGTGTTCTTGATGCAACCTTTGGACAATCTCGTCCTGAAGGCTATATCGCAGCAGTGGCAACTTCAGGCGGAACAGGGGTAATTCATCATGCTGTCTGGAATTACATGTCAAAGGGCGATATCGCTTTGACATCTGACTGGTACTGGGGCCCTTATAGTGTCATCTGCAAAGATATGGAACGCAAGTTAGAAACATATCAAATGCTGGATGAAAATAACAAATATAACTTACCGGCTTTAAAGGCGAAAGTTAATGAAGTATTGGCCAAGCAAGACAGCCTGCTTTTAATAATCAATACGCCGGCACATAATCCGACAGGCTATAGCTTAAGCGATGCTGATATGGATGGCGTAATTTCCATTTTAAAAGACGCCACAGCTGATAATGGCAAAACAGTTACCTTGTTGCTTGATATTGCCTATATCGACTATGCTGGTGAGAAAGAAGAAGTGCGCAAAATATTCCGCAAAATTTCCAATTTACCGGCAAGCATTTTGACTATTGTTGCTTACAGCATGTCTAAAGGTTTTACTATGTACGGCCAAAGAACAGGTGCGATGGTTGGTGTTTCTTCCAGCAAAGAAGTAATCGAAGAATTTTCCGCTGTCAATCAGTATTCCAGCAGAGCGACTTGGTCCAATATCAACCGTCCAGCTATGGCTACCTTAGCAAAAATTTATCGTGACTCCGAACTTCTGGCATCTGTGGAAATAGAACGTGATAATTATTATAAGATGATTAAAGCGCGTGCTGATTTATTTACTAAAGAAGCACAAGAATGTGGATTAAAGATGCTGCCGTATGTTGCTGGTTTCTTTATTTCGATTCCGGCCAAAAATCCTGATGCCGTTTGCGAAAAGCTGCATGAAGAAAATATTTTTGCAGTTCCTCTCGCTGCTGGCGTGAGAATTGCGGTTTGTGCAGTACCATTGAAGAAGATAAAAGGGATGGCAGCAAAATTTAATGCTGTTATGAAAGCACTTGGTGAATAAATAACACATAAACAAAAACCCGGAACTATAAAATAGTTCCGGGTTTTTTATTTACATACTTAACGATGTTTTTGGAAATAAGCTAAGGCTACATCTGGGAAGAGCGCATATGAAAGCACATCCTCTATTGGCAGACCTTGGAAGCCAGCGTTGGCAAGGTCTTTGGTTATTGTTTCCATTTGAGGTGGAATATCATCGGCAGGACGGTGGTCTATAGGTTCCTCACTGCCTATTATGAGCTGTTTTATTTCAGGGTCAATGGGGGCAGGCGTGCGGCCATATTTGCCGCGTACCAGGTCTTTGACTTGTGTTGGTACCATTTTATAGCGTCCAAGTGTAACGTTAAGAACTGCCATAGATCCAACTATCTGGCTGGTCGGAGTTACAAGAGGAGGATAGCCCAATTCTGCTCTTACCTTAGGCATTTCTTTCAAGAGCTCTGCGTATTTATCTGCCGCTCCTAATTCTTTCATTTGATTAATTAAGTTTGATAACATACCGCCTGGTATTTGGAAAGTAAGAACTTTAGGGTCTATAGAGATGTCAGATCTCAGATTAAAATCATGGACAAGGTTCTTTTTGACATCACTAAAATATTCTGCTAAGTAGCTGAAAGAATCCAATGCCAGACCGGTGTCACGCTTTTGGCCTATCAAAGCAGCGACCATAGATTCAGTTGCTGGCTGACTAGTGGTTCCTGAGAAAGGAGAAAGCGCTGTATCAATGATATCAACACCGGCTTCAATGGCTTTTAAATAGGTCATAGACGCCATGCCACTTGTACAGTGGGAATGTATTTCTATAGGAACGTCAATTTGGCTTTTAAGCGTTGTGACAAGGTTGTAAGCTGCATAAGGGGAGAGGAGACCAGCCATGTCTTTAATACAAATAGAATCTGCTCCCAAAGTTATTAAATCCTGGGCTACCTTCAGGAAGTCATCGTCTTTATGATAAGGACTTATTGTATAAACTAAAGCACCCTGCACGTGAGCACCTGCGTTTTTTGCTGCTCTCATCGCGCATTCCAGATTACGTACGTCATTTAATGCGTCGAAAACGCGTATAATGTCTACACCATTCGCAACTGAGCGATTGACAAATTCTTCAACTACATCGTCAGCATAATGATTGTAGCCCAAGATGTTTTGACCACGTAAAAGCATCTGAATAGGAGTGTTTTTCAAATGCTTCTTTATTGTTCTTAAACGTTCCCAAGGATCTTCATCAAGAAAACGCAGGCAAGTATCGAAAGTAGCGCCACCCCAAGCTTCCAGGGCGTGGTAACCAATGTTATCAAGTTGTTCGAGCACAGGAACCATATCCGTGACTCTCATACGTGTTGCCGCCAAAGATTGGTGGCCGTCGCGAAGTGCCGTTTCAACGATTTTTACGGGGGTATTATGCATAATCAGCCTCCAATGTATTATAAATGTATACAGTATTCATAATACCATTTTAGCATACTTGTTACTCAATTCCAATAAATTTGTTTCTAAAATGTACATAAAAAAACCGCCTTTCGGCGGTTTTTAACTCTAGTTCTTTGTGCTAGGAGCTGTTTTTGAAGTGGTTGAAGTTTTATCCGTAGGGGCAGACTCTGTCTTAGTCGAATCTGTTTTTCCCGGTACTACTTTTTTGACTGCATTGGGAATCTTACCAGACTTAACGTCTTTTTTGTCATTGTCTTCTTTAACAATTTGAGGTTCGGATGGAACAGTGACTCCGGCTGGTCTGACAAAATCACTTGCTGGGACATTAGCAAGGGCAGCTGCCATAAAATCACGCCAGATATAGGCTGGTTCATTACCACCGGTCATACGATTCAAAGGCTCACCATTGTCATCGCCAATCCAGACACAGGTGGAAAGATCCGGTGTGAAACCGACGAACCAAGCATCTTTATAATCGCTTGTGGTTCCGGTTTTGCCTGCTGCCGGCCTTCCTATTGCCGCTCCGGTACCAGTACCGCGCGTCATAACTTCTCGCATCATATCGACAAGCAGATAAACGCTCTTAGGATTAACAACCTGCTCAGGGCTTACCTTGCTTTCATAAAGGACTTTGCCAGTGCGATCAACAATTTTTGTAATTGCGACAGGCTTGTTGTAGCTGCCATTATTGGCCAGCACGGCAAAAGCACTGGACATTTCGAGCGGTGTTACTCCGCGGGTGAGACCTCCCAAGGCAATTGCCAGGTTATTGTCATTGGCGGCGCCACTTGTTACCAAGGAGGTGATGCCCATTTTTTTAGCGTAATCAATTACTGTTGAAGGGCCTACTTTTTGTGCTATGAGGATAGCGGGGATATTATAAGAATTTACCAGCGCCGTGCGCATACTTATTTTCCCATGCCATGTTTTGTCATAGTTCTGAGGATTCCAATCTTTAGCAAAGTCTAGTTCCTTGTCTTCTATAACGGTAGCAGGTGAAATGCCATTATCAATAGCCGCAAGATAGACAAACGGCTTAAAGGCTGAACCAGGTTGCCTTTCGGCAAGAACAGCGCGGTTGAATTGATCGGTTCCGCGACCGCCAATCATAGCTTTGATGTAGCCGGTTTGCGGATCAACAGATACGACAGCAACTTGTGGCTGCATACGTTTATTTTCATCAGTGTAATAGTTTGGCAGATTATCAAGGGCATCGTTAGCAGCTTTCTGCATCTTGGTATCTATAGTTGTATATATTTTAAGACCCTGTTTGTACACTGCATCATAGCCATATTTTTCAACAACTTGCTGTGTACAGTAATCAATAAAATATTTGAGCGAATTCTTCTTATTTACTGATGTAGCGTAAACCAGCTTTTCAGCTTTTGCTGCTTTAGCCTGAGCCTCAGAAATATATCCGTATTTCAACATTTGATCTATAACTACGTGTTGTCTCTCAACACCTGCTTTTGGGTTGCTGAGCGGAGAATAGTAGTTAGGGCTTTTTGGCAGACCTGCAAGCATAGCGCACTCGGCCAGTGAAAGGTCCTCAGCATGCTTGCCAAAGTAAGTAAGAGCGGCACTTTCTACACCATATGCGCCCTGACCAAAATAAATTTCATTTAGGTACATTTCCAAAATTTCTTGTTTAGTGTATTTTTGTTCCAATTGTATGGCGATAAAGGCTTCCTTAATTTTTCGTCCTATTGTACGATCCTGAGTAAGGAAGGCATTTTTGGCTAATTGCTGTGTGATAGAGCTTCCGCCTTGCAAATCAGCGCCGAATATATTGGAAACAAAGGCACGCGCGATACCTCTTAAATCAATACCGGAGTGGTCGTAAAAGCGAACGTCCTCGACAGCAATGAATGCATTTTGCAAATTGCTTGGTACTTTATTGATTGATATCGGAATTCTGTCTTCTTCAGAATCGGTAGTTGAGATTAATTCACCTTTGTTGTCGTAGAATTGTGAAGCAGCCGGCTGCACTATATCTTTGCTCAATAAATCTGAAGGTGCAAAACGTGCAAAGAGAAAGAAACCGGCAACTAGTACAGCTCCCGCAGCAATTAAAGTCAGAAGCAAGGAAACAATCTTGTTCATAAAAGACCTCTTTTTTTTGTTTTTTGTTGGTGGGTGATTTTCATTTTGATTCATATACAGCGTCCCTTTTAATGTAGATATTTTTATACAGTAACTATTAGCTAGTGACTATTATATCACAACATAAGTGCTTATTTGAATACTCAGTCAGAAAAGATAACTAGCTATAAAAATACTATATATAATAGAAGGTATCTTTTATGTGGACGACAGAACGACAAAATTTCAAATAAACTTCCGCAAGGGGGTTGCCAGAGGGCATAAAATCTGATATTATAAATAAGCCGTCGGGTGAG
>CAYTOV010000006.1:0-33511 GCA_964439485.1 uncultured Acidaminococcales bacterium
TTAGGATTATTATTCTCATCAAGCAAAATATTATGAGGCTTTATATCACAATGAATAATTCCCCTGCTATGTGCATGTTTCAAGGCAGAAGCTATACCATGTGCTATTACCACCGCTGTCATGGGATCTAATGGGCCTTCTGCGGATATCAATTCCTTTAAGGTCCTGCCTTTGACATATTCCATTATTATGTAATATGAATCGTCATCTCTGCCCACATCATAAACATTGACAATATTTGGATGAATAAGTCTTGCAGCTGACTGTGCCTCTTGCCTGAAACGTGAAACAAATCCATCATCATCGGTGTATTGGGCCCGCAGAATTTTAACTGCTACTTCTCTGTTCAGAAAGGTGTCAAAAGCTTTGTATACTTCAGCCATGCCGCCAGTACCAATTGACTCCATTATCTGATAACGATTGCCTATAATTTTTTGTTCCATAAATTTTAATCCTCCAAATCAAGGATAATGAAAGATATGTTATCCTTACCGCCTGCTGCCAGCGCTTTTTCCATTAAAGAATCAGCCGCAAAAGTCAGGTTTGAATCCTGTAAAATATTTTCGATTTCTTCTTCGCTAACCATATTTGTTAATCCATCTGAGCTTAAAAGCATCTTCTTTGCCCCGCTTGTGAGAAATTCAAAGGAATCGACCTCAACATACGGTTCCGCTCCTACTGCTCGCATAATAATATTCTTATGCAGATGGTTTACTGCCTCTTCAGGGCTTATCTCCTTGTTTCTTACCAATTCTGCCACATAGGAATGATCTCTGGTTATTTTTTTAAGCCCATTACTCTGTAACAGATAAATTCTGCTGTCTCCTACATGCGCGGCACAGGCTCTTTCATCATCCAGAAGGTAAACAACTGTTAGTGTTGTACCCATACCCTTGAGTTTTGGATTTTCTTGTGCCATCTGCCAGATGCGACTACTGGCTTCTTGAACTTTCTTTGCCAAAAATGGCAAAACATTTTTTTCCGCTACATTCGCAAAGTCGGTCTCAGCTAAATAGGCAACGGCTTCCGAACTTGCGGTTTCACCGCCCTGATGTCCGCCCATACCGTCTGCTATCGCAAAAAGATTAGGTAGTTTTACCAAAATGCTGTCCTCATTGTTGTCTCGTACAAGCCCTTTATTTGTTCTGCTAACAACCAACAAGTCAATCACCTCACACGTTAAGAGTTTTTACCGATAACCTTAGACCTTAGCTGCCCGCAAGCGGCATCAATATCTTTGCCCATCTCTCTTCTGACAGTTGCATTGATTTTATTCTTCTTCAGAACCTGCAGAAATCTCTCTACTGTATTAGATGAAGGCCTTTTAAACCCTTTTTCTTCAACAGGATTAGCAGGAATCAGGTTAACTGAAGCATTTTTAAACTTAAGTGCATTACTAAGTAATTCGGCATCAAGCAAACTATCATTCTTGTTTGCTATCAGAATATATTCATAGGTAACTTGTCTGCCTGTTGCTTTCGCATAGTGATCAGCTGCCTTGATAACTTCTAAAAATGGGTAATTATTGTTGATTGGCATAAGTTCAGTTCTGATATCATCTTTAACAGAATGCAGAGAAATTGCCAAATTGATCGGCAGTTTTTTCTCAACAAGTTTTTCAATTCCTGGAATGATACCGCAGGTAGAAATAGTCATATTACGGTAACTCATGTTCGAGGCTGTTTCCATATGAAGAAATTCCAAAGCTCCCAGAACTGCATCAAAATTCAACATTGGCTCCCCGGCCCCCATCACCACTACACGACTGACATAACCATTGGCAGGAGCCAAAAGCTGATTAAAATAATATACCTGGAGTAAAATTTCAGCCTGCGTCAAATTTCTCACAAAACCAGTCAAGCCGCTGGCGCAAAAAGCACAGCCCATATTACAGCCAACCTGACTTGATACGCAAACACTATAACCATAGTCGTGTGACATACATACAGTTTCAATTGAATTTCCATCCGGCAATTCAATCAATACCTTGCGCGTCAATTTATCTGAAGATATTTGTTCTTTTAAAATCTTGATGCGTGCAGGCAATATTATGAAATTTTCTTCCAGAAGCTGTATATCATCTTTAGAAATATTCTTCATTTTGCTAAATTCAAAGACTGATTTCTTATAAATCCACTCAAATACTTGTTTCGCTCTGAATTTTTTAAATCCGTATGTACCAAGCAAATCTTGTAAAGCTTCAATGCTTAAACCAAAAATATCTATTTTTTCCATATTTTTCCTATCTTTCACGCCTTACGTTTCAAGGCACAAATGTAAAATCCGTCCATACCATCATTTTGCGGTAGAACTTGTAAGTCTTTAATTATTTCACCAGTTTTAGGATGTGCAAAACCAGCAAGTTCATATTGTTTGTTTAATTCCAGAAAAGCCTGAACTACACCGAAATTTTCAGCAGATTCCAGTGTACATGTACTATAAACCAATCTGCCTCCCTGTTTTAAATACCTGGCTGCGTTATTCAGTATCGCCAGCTGCAGTTTGGGGAACTCCTTCAGCCCAGCTTCCGTTTTTGTCCATCTGGCTTCGGCACGTCTTCTCAAAACACCTAAGCCGGAACAAGGCGCATCAACAAGAACACAATCAGCCGATTCGTTCCATGCCTCTTCATTATCAGCCGCATCTTTAATTTCCGTTTTTATTATTTCAATACCTAAACGTTCCGCGTTTTCTTTGATTAAGCCTATTTTATGTGGGTGAATATCGGTTGCAATTATTTCTCCCTTGTTTTCCATCAACTGCGCCAAATGAGTGGTTTTACCGCCCGGAGCCGAACAAACATCTATTACCCGCTGTCCGGGCTTCGGTTCTAAGATACCTGCAACCAGCATCGAACTCTCATCCTGCACATAAAAACACTTATTATATTTTTTAAATAATAACTCCAATGAAGGCAGTTTGTCACAAACAATCCCGTCTTTGCTCCACTCGGAAGGACGAACCGTAAAATCATCTTCCGCCAGCTTTTTCAGCAGCTCATCTCTGGTGATCACAAGAGTATTAACTCGTAAGGTCAACGGCGGAGCCTGATTGTTAAAACCACATAGTTTTTCTGTTTCTTCCAAACCATAATCGCTTATCCATCTGCGAACAAGCCATTCTGGATGTTGTAATTTCAGAGCTAAATGCAATATCTTATTCTCTTCCAATGAAGGATAAACCATTTTTTCTTTATTGCGAACGCAGTTTCTTAGAACTGCATTAACAAATTTCACTGTGCCGATATGACCAAACTTCTTTGCTAAATTAACTGCTTCATTACAAGCAGCAGAAGCTGGTATGCGTTCCAGAAAATAAATCTGAAAAACACCCAGCCGCAAAATATTCAATATCACAGGACTTATTTTATTCAGAGAGCGAGAAACATTTTGCTCTAATATCCAATCCAGCGTTCCCTTTGCCTTTATACATCCGTATACCAACTCAGTAACAAAGCGACGATCCAAATCACTTATCTTGTTAGCGGAAAAGGCTTTGTTGAGAGCTATGTTAGAATAGGCACCATTGCTGAAAACACTGTCTATCACTCGCAAAGCAAGTAGTCTGGCATTGACAGGTACAGTTTTTTCATGCTTCGGCGAGCTAGTTTTTATTGTCATTTTTATCCTCATTTTTCAAAAAATATTTGATAGTGGTTTCGACTTTATCAATATCCACTCTAGTATTGAAACAAGGTCCGTTAGGCCGTTCATTCAATACACCAATCACCGGCAGAGGAAAAACATCCTGTATTCCGCTTGTAAGGTCACGTTCGCATGCGACTGCTATAATCGCTTTCGGTCTTATTGTTTTAACAAATTGCCGCGCCAAAGTACCACCGGTTGCAACAGCTATATTAACTCCATATTTGTCTGCCAGGTCCAGAAGAGGTCCAACACTACAGTTCCCACACCTGCGGCAATTCTTTATATCCCTCGTTATTTTATAGGGGCAGGTATCCAATTGGATGCAGTGAGGCGTAAGAATCAATATTTTGCTAGCCGGCACCTTAATCTTCTGATTGCGCACCAAATGGTTACTGACTTCAATAAATGACTGCTCAATCTTTCTGCGCGGTATTCTGAATACCCTGCCCAGAAAAACTGCCAGTGGAAATAACAAATTAATAGCGCTCCAAGCCCAACCATGCAAAAGGCTTATAACAGGAACGCCAAGAATTGCAAGTACGATGCCGCAGACACCAGCCAGAAAAGCAACTATTACCAAAACTCCAACCAGACCTACTACTGCCGGAAGATATTGATTAATATCTTCCAGTCCCGGCAAAGAAACACGCCATAGCAAGTAAGCAAACAATCCGGCAAAAATAATTCCTAAGGATGCCAGAGCAATAAAAATACGTTTTTTTGGTTTAAACACTATTTCAACCATTCTTTATACCTCTAATGAAAGTATCTCCCCCGATTTAATCTTATACCCATTACAAAAAACATCAGCAGCCATTTTTTTCTTTGATTCAGGCTGGACTTCAAGAACTTCCAGACACGCTTTGCCACATACAATAATAAAACCGTTCTTTGTCAATTCAACAATCGTGCCTGGTCTAACACCAGGATATTCTCTTTCAACAACTAGTGTCTGCCAGATTTTTAAATTTCTACCGTCGGGAAGAATTGAATATGCTCCTGGCCAAGGATTTAAGCCCCTGACTTTGTCATGTATTTCTTGAGCAGTACGGTCCCATTCTATCTTTTCAATATCTTTATCAAGTAAAGAGGCATACGTAGCTTCATCGTCATTTTGAGGTACAGGTTTAATTGTCCCTTTTTCCAGTCCTTCAACAACGTCCAGCAATAATTTTGCGCCGTCAATTTTCAATTGATCGTGCAAAACACCCATTGTCATATCGTTACTGATTTGCGTAACCGATTTGGCCAGCATATCTCCTGTATCCATGCCAACATCCATCATCATAATAGTCACACCAGTTTCTTTTTCACCATTCATGATTGCATAATGAATAGGAGCCGCCCCTCTGTATTTAGGCAACAATGAGGCGTGAACATTTATGCAGCCGTACTTAGGCATTTGCAGAATATCTTTGGGAAGAAACTGACCAAAAGCTACTACTACAATTAATTCTGGTTCTAAAGCTTTCAATTCTTCAACAAATTCTTGTGTACGAATTTTTGCCGGTTGCAGCACAGGTAAATTCTTTGTCAGTGCGTACTCTTTTACCGCTGTCATAAGGACTTTTTGTCCACGTCCTTTTGGTCTGTCCGGTTGCGTGATAACAGCAACAACTTCATGCTGCGAAGCTTCCACTAACGCCTTCAAACTATCAACAGCAAATTCTGGCGAGCCCATAAAAACTATTCGCATATATTCTCCTTTTACTCTTTGGGTATAAGCGCATTGGCCTTATCAATAAAAAGTATACCATCCAGATGATCAACTTCGTGTTGTACCGCAATGGCCAAAAGCTCAGTTGCATCCAAAACAATTGGTTTGCCGTTTCTATCCTGATATTTCACCCTTACAGATTTTGCTCTTTCAACTTCGCCATCAAAATTAGGCACACTAAGACAGCCCTCAACATTAACGCAGGAGCCTTCTTTACTTATTATTTCCGGATTAATCATCTCTACAATGCCCTCACCAGCATCAATGACCACTATTCTGACAGCAACACCAATCTGCGGAGCAGCCAAACCTACTCCGTCAGCCTTGTACATTGTATCAGCCATATCGCTTAATAAACGTTTTATTCGCTTATCTATTCTTGTTACTTTTGACGCAACCTGTCTGAGAACAGGATTGCCAGCAGTCTTTATTTCTAAAACAGCCATAATACCTCCAAAAAAAACTTCATTTTCCAGTAAATTATAACACAAGTCGTCACTGGGGAAAACAGTAGTTAGTCTTTTTAAACAACACTTATAGGATCTACGTCAAAATATACATTTTTCATTTCTCTGAATTCTGATATTTTTAATGAATTTTTGACTACAGCCATATGTGTACTTTTTACTAATATATTAATACGATACAAATCCCTGACCTTTTCCACTATTCCTGGGAAAGGGCCCATAACTGTCAGGTCTGTATTCAGTTCGTTAACACCAATTGCCTGCAAGTAATTAACTATTCGCTGAGCCAAGACGTTGGCTGTGTTTTGAGTACGATCAACAATTGTTATCTTAAGAAGCTGGGTAAATGGCGGATATAACAATTCCTCCCTGACCAAAAGTTCCTGTTTGGCAAAAGCATCATAATCCTGCCTGGCTGCCAACTTTATAATTTCATTGTCAGCATCATAAGTTTGCAAAACAACATGTCCTGGTTTACCGCCACGACCTGCTCTGCCAGCTGCCTGAGTCAGAAGATTAAATGTTTTTTCACCAGCCCTGAAATCCGGTAGATTAAGCTGAGAATCAGCTGCCAGAATTCCTACCAACGTTACATTTGCTATATCATGGCCTTTGGCTACCATTTGCGTCCCTAAAAGAACATTGGCCTTGCCAGCTGCAAAATCATGCAATATTTCTTCATGTGCGAATTTGCGAGCAGTAGAGTCCTGATCCATTCTTAATATTTTTATTTCTTCGTCAAGTTCTTCTATCGCAGCTTCTGCCTTTTGCGTGCCGGTACCAAAATATTTGATTTTGCGACTATGGCAACTAGGGCATTCGTCCGGTATCGGCAGTGAAAAGCCACAATAATGGCAGCGCAATGCTTTGCCGGCGCTATGGTAGACTAAGGCAACCGCGCAATGGGGACACATTATGGATTCACCACAGTCCCTGCACATAACAAAGGTCGAAAACCCGCGTCTGTTCAGAAGAACTATGGCCTGCTCACCGCGTTTAACAGTTTCTAACAAAGATTCCCTTAACTTTCTTGAAATAACAGACTTATTGCCTGATTGCAGTTCTTCTCGCATATCTACAATAGTTACATCAGGCATATCGCTTTCGTTAGCGCGTTTGGTCAAATGCAAATGTTGGTAACGCCCCTTCAAAGCATGAAAATACGTACAAATATCAGGTGTAGCACTACCTAGCAACAAAGGGATTGAAGCCATCTGCGCTCTTTTCAGCGAAATAGTTCTGGCATTATAAGAAGGTCTTTCTTCCTGCTTATAACTATACTCTTGTTCTTCATCCATAATAATTAGTCCAAGATCAAGAAAAGGTGCAAAAACAGCTGACCTTACGCCTATTAAGATGTCGGCATAACCGGTCCTCATTTTGTACCAAACATCAGCACGTTCACTTTGAGATAGCTTACTGTGAACTACAGCGACTCTTTTGCCAAACCATGCTTTAAATCTTTCAACAATCTGGCCCGTCAACGCAATTTCCGGCACCAAGACCATTACCTGTTTTTCATGTAACAGTGCCTCAGCAGCCGTTCTGAGATAAATTTCCGTTTTGCCGCTGCCAGTAACTCCCTGCAAAAGAAATGTACTATGCTTCTGAGCTTCTATAGTATCCTTAATTTGCACAAGAGCCTCTGTTTGTTCACTTGTCAGAATCAGATTTTCCTTATTTTCGATATGATTGGCATAACTGTCACGAAACACTCTCTTTTGGCTTCTTAATACCCAACCCTTTTGGCATAAAATTCGTAGGGTGGCCTGAGAAATTTGTCTATTTTGAAGTGCTTCTGCTTCCATTTCACCTTGTTCAAACAAAATATCCATTGCCACTCTCTGCGCTGGCATTCTTTTAAGGTTTTTTAAAGCAAGCTTTCCTTCATCGGACAAATTATAGACATTTATAGTTTTCTCTTTAATTTTTCTATTAATTTCATAATCCAATATAATGGCCTTTTTAGCCACTAATTTCTTTAACAAGCCACTTTTTCCAAACTTGGTTTCAATTAGTTTACGACTGGCTCCTTGACTTTCCTGCAAAAAATTGTACAAATGCAACTCGTCGTCAACTAAATCATCTGTAGAAAAATCGTTGACTGCCAAATATTTTGGGATACTCCTGATGCTGCTGCTGCCAGGAATAAAAAGACGCATCGACTCAGCCAATGAACACATATAATAATCAGAAATCCATTGCGCAAGCAAGAGCATTTGTTGGTCAAACCATGGCGTTGTATCCAAAGTATCAATAATTTCTTTAATCTCTTCTTCTTTGTCCTGCCTGTCATAAGTCCTTACAACAAACCCCTCCACCATCTGGTGGCCAAAAGGAACAATAACCCGCCAACCTTCGTCGACGAAATCAAGTTCATCACCAATGAAATATGTAAATTGCTTAAAAAGATTTTTTACCGGCAAATTGATTACCACATCTGCGTATTTCATATTTCACCTCACACAATAAAAAGCAAAGCAAGGACTAAAAAAGTCCCTGCTTTTAGCCATAAACTCTATTTCGTTAAAATTAATAAAAATCCTGCCTATAAATTGGCCTGCTGACGCAGAGTTTCAACTTTATCAAGGTGTTCCCATGGTAAGTCAATGTCAGTACGTCCCATATGTCCATAAGCAGCTGTCTGCTTGTAAATAGGTCTGCGTAAATTTAATGAATTGATGATACCTGCAGGACTCAAAGTAAAGTTTTTCTTGATTAGCTCGATGATTTTCTCGTCGCTGACCTTAGCTGTGCCAAAAGTCTCAACAGAAATAGAAACCGGTTTAGCAACGCCTATAGCATATGCCAACTGTATTTCACATTTATCTGCCAAGCCTGCGGCTACTATGTTCTTAGCAACATAGCGGGCTGCATAAGCAGCACTTCTGTCAACTTTTGTTGGATCCTTGCCGGAAAATGCTCCGCCGCCATGACGTGCCATACCGCCATAGGTATCAACAATAATTTTTCTGCCGGTTAATCCGGAATCGCCTTGGGGACCGCCTATAACGAAACGGCCGGTTGGATTTATATAATATTTAGTATCATTATCAAGCATCTCTGATGCAACAATTGGCGCAATTACATGCTCTTTTATGTCCTTTGTAATCTGAGCTGTAGAAACTTCCGGACTGTGCTGAGTCGATATTACGATTGTATCAACACGAACAGGCTTTCCATCTTCATATTCAACTGTAACCTGCGTTTTTCCATCAGGACGCAAATAATCCAGTGTCTTGTCTTTGCGTACTTTCGCAAGTTGACGTGCCAATTTATGAGCTAAGGAAATAGGAAGCGGCATATACTCCTCTGTTTCATTGGTGGCATAGCCAAACATCATACCTTGATCGCCAGCGCCGACGGAACTTTCCTCTTCAGCTTCACCAGCTTTTGCCTCCAGCGCCTTATCAACACCGAGGGCAATATCAGCTGACTGTTCATCTATGGAAGTCAACACACCGCAAGTATAGCCGTCAAAACCATATTTAGCGCGGTCATAACCAATTTCTACAATAGTGTCCCTTGCTATTTTGGGAATATCTACATAGCAGTTTGTCGTGATTTCACCAACAATATGCACCTGGCCTGTAGCCACAAGCGTTTCGCAGGCAACACGAGCCATTGGGTCTTTTTCAAGGACAGCGTCCAATATCGCGTCAGAAATTTGATCTGCAATCTTATCAGGATGTCCTTCTGTTACAGATTCTGATGTGAATAATTTTCTCATTTATTTCTCCCTTCTGATTTTGAAACTAATAAAAACGCTCTCAAAAAAATGAGAGCGTCAAGTTTTAAAACTATTCTCTTCCCATCTCACAATTTTCATTGCAGGACTTAGCACCGTTTTGGCAAAACCAATGGTTGCTGCAGCTTCATCGGGCCATTCCCTCCGCTATCTCTTGATGAGTCCATATTAAATTACAGGCACAATTATAAACTATTAAATCGAAAATAACAAGCTATTTATTTCTTGCAGCCTTTACCTCATTCAATAATGCCTGAGCCACTTCAAGCTTAGACATTTTTTCGAGACTTTTAACTTCGCCATTGGGAAAAAGAAATTTCACGACATTGGTGTCATAGTTAAAACCTGCACCAGCTACGGTAACATCATTCGCTACAATCATGTCAAGATTTTTCTTTTTGATTTTTTCAGTTGCGTTTGCCAATAAATTTTGTGTCTCGGCAGCGAAACCAACTAAGAATTGCCTTGTCTTCAACTCGCCTAATTTTTTCAAAATATCAGGGTTTTTGTCGAGCACGATCGTTAAAGCGTCATCAGTTGCTTTTTTTATTTTTTGCTCAGCTACTTCGTGTGGGCAATAATCAGCAACGGCTGCTGCTTTTATTACTATATCCATCTCAGCATATTTAGCTAAGACGGCATTCATCATTTCACGTGTAGTTTCGACATTTATGACTTCAACATTAGCTGGAGGCGTTAAGGAAGAAGGGCCTGAAACCAGAACAACATCAGCACCACGTTCAGAAGCTGCCTGTGCGACTGCATAACCCATTTTTCCGCTGGAACGATTACCAACAAAACGAACAGGATCAATCGGTTCGCGAGTCCCCGCTGCTGTTACCAAAATCTTCAGACCTTTTAAGTCGCCTTCTTTATGAGAAATGAAGTTTTTCGTAAAGGCAATGATTTCAGCAGGTTCAGGTAAACGTCCTACACCTGATGTTCCACATGCCAGATATCCTGTGGCCGGCTGCATTATGATGAAACCGTAATCAGACAATTTTTTCAGATTATCTTGCGTTATGGGATTGATGTACATCTGACAATTCATTGCCGGGCAAAGAACTATCGGCGTTTTAGAAGCTAATATAACAGTAGATAAAAGGTCATCAGCAATGCCATTGGCAGCTTTGGCTAAAATATTAGCCGTTGCAGGAGCAATTATCATTAAGTCTGCCCAATCGGCCAAGGCAATATGTTCTACATGAAACTCCTGTGCCTCTGCCCACATGCTAACAGCAACAGTATTACCACTAATTTCCTTGAAGGTAAGAGGTGTGACGAATTTTGCAGCGGACTCTGTCATCACAACACGTACATCCGCACCTTCTTTGCGTAATTTGCTTACCAAATCAACAGCTTTATAGACAGCAATTCCGCCAGTTACTCCAAGAACAATTTTCTTTCCCTTCAGCACTCTGAGTTCCCCCTACTTAATACCAGTTTTTGTACGTTCATAAGTAATTTTGTCAGCTGCAATTTCCTCCAAAGCGATCGTAACTGCTTTGTTTGACTTGCAATCTACTAAGGGTTGTGCACCACTAAGCAACTCTCTGGCGCGTTTCGCACTAAGAATTACTAAAGTATATTTGCTATCAACCTTTTCTGCCAAATAATCAATTGAAGGTTTAACCATGGACATAATTATTCACTACTCCTCACAAATGCCATTTCGGCATATTTCATTTACGATAAAGAATGTTCTCACAGCACGATTGCGCTCTGCGTCAATAATATTGCTTACTTTATTTGAAGCCTTTTCAACTTCATCATTAACAATTATATAATCATACTTCGAGGCATATGCAAGTTCAGATGTTGCAGCACTTAGCCTACGTTTGATTACTTCCTCAGAATCAGTACCTCGTTTATATATGCGTTTAGTCAATTCATCAAGTGATGGTGGTACGATAAATACAAAAACAGCATCAGGAAAGCGTTTTTTTATTTGAAGTGCGCCTTGCGGATCTATTTCAAGGACTACATCTTTACCTTGGTCAAGAATGCTCGTTACATAAGACCTCGGCGTCCCGTAATAATTACCATATATTTCAGCATACTCTAGCATTTCGTCATTAGCTATCATTTCTTTAAAGCAATCAGTTGTCAAGAAAAAATAGTCTTTGCCATCAATTTCTCCTTTACGAGGAGCTCTTGTTGTAGCTGAAACTGAATAAGAAAGATCATCGCGTTTTTCTCGTAATTTTTGGCAAATTGTACCTTTGCCGGCACCAGAGGGTCCTGATAAAACCAAGAGAACTCCTTGTGGCTTCATTCTTCATCCTCCCCCTGAACTGTATCTTCTTGCTCGTCTGCACCAGCTTGATATAACCTATTAGCGATTGTTTCCGGTTGTATAGCTGATAAAATAATATGGCCACTGTCAACAATCAAAACGGCGCGGGTTCTTCGTCCATAAGTGGCATCAATAACAACACCACGTTCCTTGCCCTCCTGAATAATACGTTTAATAGGAGCAGATTCCGGACCAATAATCGCAATGATTCGGTGTGCGGCAACAATATTTCCAAACCCTATGTTTATTAACTTCATATCCATGAGCTCACCCTTTCCGAATCATTCTATATTTTGAACTTGTTCCCTGATTTTCTCAATTTCACCTTTGATTTCAACAACTACTTGAGTAATAGTAAAATCATTGGCTTTTGAAGCTATAGTATTAGCCTCTCGGTTAAACTCCTGAATCAGAAAGTCCATCTTGCGCCCTACAGGCTCATCACTGTTAACCATCACCTTGAACTGTTTGAGATGACTTTTCAAGCGGACAATTTCTTCCGTAATATTCACACGATCGGAGAAAATAGCCACTTCCTGGATAAGTCTTTCCGGTTCAACTTCCTGTCCGAAGTCCTTTAGAAGATCATTAATGCGCTCACCCAATCTTTTATCATACTCAAGCACAACTTGTGGTGCTCTTTCTTCGACAATTTTCAGTTTCTCCGCTATTAAATCTGCACGTGAAACGAGGTCGCTTTGTATATTAGAGCCCTCTGCAGTTCTCATCGTAACCAGATTAGCCAAAGCCGCTTCGATTGCAATAAGAATCTTCGGCCATAAGGTTTCAACATCAAAGTATCCTTCTTTTGCCGATATAACTTCAGGGCAACGTGAAATATACAGAATTTCAGCCTGTTCCAAGAGCTTAGTATCAGGATAACCAACTGCCTCACATACTTCTCTTAAGGCATCATGGTAGGCAAGTGCAAGAGCTTTGTCAACCTTTACCCTGCAGCCTTCGGCGCTATTATAATCAGCGGTTATAAAAACATCGACGCGCCCGCGGCTGACAGTATTCAAAATGGTTTTACGAATCTTGTCTTCCAATGCGTTCAGAAATCTTGGCAGCCTGATTGCAACTTCATTATAACGATGATTGACTGTTTTCATTTCAATCACAAAAGATAAGTTTTCATCGTTATACTCTCCACGTCCAAAGCCCGTCATACTTTTTAGCAAGCTAAATCCTCCCGTCAATTGTGATTCTTCAATTAATTCATATTTCCCGGATGAAATCTGAATTCTCTTTCCCCAGCGAGTTTATCATCAATTTTAATTATCAAAGGTAACGTTGTATTAATTTGCGAAACATCAAAGTAAAAATAATATTGTATGTTCCAAACCGGCATCTTTATACTAATTTTGTCACTTAAAGCAGCCTGCTCTGTTTTTTCCTTCTCGGAAGGTGCTGGTGTCTTATCATCTACAGGTTTAACACCATTATTATTCTTATCTTGCAAAGCTGTTTTTTCAATAACTTTTTCAGAAGAAGACGCCGAAACCAATTCGCTATAATAAGGCGGTAGATTTTTGTCACCTTGTAAAAGCGTTACCTGTAAATTATCCGGATTGATTTTTTCAGGTGCATCAATTATTGCGCCTATTATAAGCGCTTGTTCATAGCCAGAAGCTAAATTCTTGCTATCTTCCAGTTTTATTTCTTCAAAAGCCTTTGCTTTATTCTGAGCATCCATGGCAACTATCAGATAAGGAGTATAGACAATAATCCTTTCTGTATCTGCATAGATATTTTCTTTCAGAGCCTCATTAACAGTCCATGGTTTTTGTAATTCATTCACCGGCAAAGCTACCTTGCTTCTACCATACTCCTGGGCACCGCCAATCATCTGATCACTTACGCCAAGCATCGCAAAAGTTGGCTGGCAAAACGTTAATAATAAGCAACATATAGCAAAAAATGTTTTCATAAGTGTCTCCACCTTACCAACAAGAATTTGTCGTTTGAGCAAACATCATAATACATAGATAAGTTTGACCAATCATAAACAACACATTATACTTATATTGTTATTAATATAACTATATCAAGTTATTATATAATATCTATCAAGTTGACGCAAATTTTATTAAAACATTTTGGTCAGAATGAAGGTGTTTATTCATGAATTTAGAAGGTATTACTCTCAATATACTTACAAATAATCTTCAAACAGCTCTGATTGGCGGGAAAATTGCAAAAATATTCATGCCGACACCGGCATCTCTTCTGCTCGTAGTCAGAAACGGCAAAGATACTATGTCTCTTCTCGCTGACTTCAGCGGTGATTCGCCCTTACTATATTTACCTGATAATATTCCTGAAAATCCCGACAAGCCTCCAGCCTTCTGCATGTTACTCCGAAAACATCTGGAAGATGGTCGCATAAGCAAAATTGAGCAATTAGGTTTGGACCGTATTATTAGTATGGAAATAGATACGATCGGTCCTGCTAAGCAGATAGTTACTAAAAAACTTATTTTTGAATTAACTGGCAGAAACAGCAATATAATATTTGCCGAAAATGAAGTCGTACTTGACGCCCTTAAACATATCAGTAAAAACATGTGTAGTTTCAGGCAAATCCTGCCAAATCAAGTTTATAACACGCCGCCTGAACAAAACGGCGCATCGTTCATTTATGCTGACCCTTCAGCCATAGTTGAAAATATTATCAACCAGCCGTCTAAAAATGTCTTGCAAAGTATAATATCTACAACAACTGGTATCGGCAAATTTACTGCTTTAGAGATTTTATATCGAAACGATATAAACCTTGATACTGTCAACTTTCCTGTTGAAAAGACAAATCGTTTCATACAAGAATTAACTGATATGCAAAATAATGTAAAAGACCATATTGTGAAAAAGTTGCCTGTTTATGGTATCCTGACACAAACCAACCGGATGAACACCATTGTTCTTACAAAACCATTGCATCTTGATAAAACAAAATTCCTTATAAGGGAATTCCCTGACTTAAATACAGCTGTCAACTTTGCGGCCAAACTTGTCCCTATTCAATCTCCTGAAAAAGAAATTTTACAGAAGGCGATTTCCGGTGCTCTTGTACGAACAGAGAAAAAAATAACCGCACTTGAATCAGATTTGAAAACAGCTGAAAATGCAGAATACCAAAAAATCATTGCTGACACTCTGATGTCGAACATTTATATGATAAAAAAAGGTGAGACTAGCTGCACGCTCCATAATATTTACACCAATGAAATGATGCAAATAGCGCTTTCTCCGCTCCTGACCCCTGTGGAAAATGCGCAAGTATACTATAAACGCTACAACAAATATAAACGAGCAATAGAAGAAATAAATAAGCAAAAGCAAGAAACAAAAGATTTGCTGCAGTATCTGCAATCTCTTGACACCTCCCTGCAAACAGCCACAAATAAAATAGAGGTTGCTGAAATCAGACAGGAACTAATCAGTGAAGGTATTATTTCTGAAAACAAAAAAGGCAAAGGCAAGGCATCCCTGCCAAAATCGGCTCCTCTATCAATATCACTTTCTCATGACACTGTCATTTATGTTGGAAAAAATAACCGACAGAACGATTTCGTAACCTTTACAATTGCTAAGCCACGTGATCTTTGGTTTCATACGAAAGGATTTCCGGGTTCTCATGTTATTCTTAAAACTGCCTTGCCAAAACCAACAGAAGCTGAAATTAAAACTGCAGCTAATTTGGCGGCATACTTCAGTAAAGCACGCAATTCGTCAAATGTCCCAGTAGATTGTGCCGAGAAGCGTTTCGTTAAAAAGCCCTCTGGTGCAAAACCCGGTTTTGTTATTTACACAAATCAGCAAACACTTTACGTAACACCGGATCCAAGTTCTATTGATAATATTCTTAATATTCATAAATAAATTCGCCTAGCGAACAAAAAACGAGGTATGCGCATATTCTTATGCGACATACCTCGTTTTTACATCAAATTAAAGTTCTATATCCTTTGCTTTGGCCAAAGTTACCTTTGCTTCGCTGATCAATCTTTCAATTACTTCCTTACATGGCAAAATATCCTTTAAAACATTCAAGCTTTGTCCAACCAGGACAGCGCCTCGTTTTAGGTCGCCATCAACCGCGCCCATACGATTGGTACCGGTGGCCAGCTTATCAAGTTCTGCTTGAGGAGCTCCGGCACGTTCCAAGGCAAGGAATTCATCTGTAAAATCGTTCTTCAGACAACGTACAGCTGAACCTCTGGAGAAGCCGGTAACAGCAGAATCTGTATCAGTGGCTTTTAGAATAGCTTCTTTTGCTGCTGGATGTGTAGGACACTCTGTAGTAAGTATGAAACGAGAACCAATCTGAACGCCATCAGCGCCCATAAGCAGAGCTGCAGCTATAGCCCGCCCGTCTGAAATGCCACCGGCAACAATAACCGGTATGCTGTGTGGAACGGCCAGCACATTACTCATTAATGCCATTGTAGTCTGCGTGCCAATATGGCCGCCGCCTTCCATACCTTCAATAATTATCGCGTCTGCTCCAGCTTTTTCAATCCTGTCTGCAAGCTTTACATTAGGTACGACAGGAATCACTTTAACACCTGCCGCCTTTAAGGAAGGAATATGTGGCACAGGATTTCCTGCCCCTAGAGTAACAAAAGCAACTTTCTCCTCACAAACAATATCAACTATCTCAGAGGCATTTGGTGCCATCAGCATAACATTCACACCAAAGGGTTTATCAGTCAAAGCTTTTGCTTTTCTTATTTCATCACGCACCCACTCGCTTGTACGTCCACCGGCAGCAATAATTCCTGCGCCGCCGCCATTGGAAACCGCAGCTGCCAAATTTGCGTCAGACGTCCATGCCATTGCGCCCTGAATTATCGGGTATTTTATTCCCAGTAAAGCAGTTAATCTGGTTCGCATTATAATTGACCTCCTAAAAAAATATTGATTTTTTTCAGCTCATTATAACATTAATGACGTTAATAATCCAATACGGAGTTTTTGTGTGTTATGCGAAAACATTAGTTCTCTCCACGAAAATTCATATTTATTTCGTTGACATAATTAAGGAAATAAAGTAGAATTTCAGCAGAAGTTTATTATTTATATAATTAGGGGGATTAGGATGAAAAGGATTAGTGATGAGGTCAAATACGGTTCTACACGTGCCGCCCATCGTTCATTATTTTACGCAATGGGTTATACTGATGACGAAATGAAACGCCCTCTCATTGGCGTTGTAAATGCCCAAAATGAGATTATTCCTGGGCATATTCACCTCGACCAGATTGCAAAGGCAGTTAAATACGGGATTCTTGAAAATGGTGGAACCCCTATTGAATTTCCAGCTATAGGCATTTGCGATGGTATTGCCATGGGCCATAAAGGCATGAAATATCCCTTAGTAACTCGCGAGCTAATCGCTGACAGCATCGAAGCAATGGCTATCGGTCATGCCTTCGATGGTCTTGTCCTGATTCCTAACTGTGATAAAATTGTTCCTGGCATGTTAATGGCAGCAGCACGTTTAAATATACCAGCAATTGTTATTAGCGGCGGTCCTATGCTCCCTGGCAGACGCAATGGAGTTGACATAAGTGTCAGTACCGCTTTTGAAGCGGCTGGGCGCTACGAAGCAGGTCAAATATCAGAAGAAGAACTGAAAGATGTTGAAATGCATGCTTGTCCTGGTTGCGGTTCTTGTGCTGGACTCTTTACTGCCAACACTATGAACTGCCTTACAGAAGTTTTGGGAATGGGCCTGCCTGGAAATGGCACTGTGCCTGCGGCTTATTATGGCGCACGCATCAACTTAGCCAAAACTGCCGGTAAACGCATAATGGATTTAGTAGAAAAGAATATTTGTCCTTTAGACATTATGACCGCAGATGCCTTTAAAAATGCCATAACAGTCGATATGGCAATAGGCGGTTCCTCCAACACGGCACTTCACCTGCCGGCAATCGCTCATGAAGCTGGTATTTCTTTGCCGCTTTCTTTGTTTGATGAAATCAGCAAAAAAACTCCATACCTTACTAAACTAAGTCCTGGCGGTTCCTATCACATTGTCGACCTATATGAGGCCGGAGGCATCAATGCTGTAATGGCTGAGCTTGATAAATTGGGTTTGATCAATAAGGACGCTTTGACCGTTACCGGCAATTCTATAGGCAAAAATTTTGAAGGTACGATGATTCAGCGTCCGGAAGTCATACACTCCGTAGAAAATCCTTACAGTAAAACTGGCGGCATAGCCGTTTTAACCGGCAACATAGCACCTGAATGCAGCGTTGTAAAAGAAAGTGCTGTTGCCCCTGAAATGTTAGTGCATTCAGGACCAGCAAAAGTTTATGACTCTGAAGATGCGGCAATAGAGGCGATCCTCGGTAAAAAAATAAATCGTGGAGATGTTATTGTCATCCGCTACGAAGGCCCTAAAGGCGGTCCGGGAATGAGAGAAATGCTAAATCCTACGTCTGTTTTAGCGGGCATGGGCATGGATAAAGATGTGGCACTCTTGACAGATGGTCGTTTTTCCGGCGCCACTCGCGGTGCCTGCATCGGCCATGTTTCACCTGAAGCCTTTGAAGGCGGCAATATCGCTCTTGTCCAGGATGGCGACATTATCAATATTGATATACCGGGAAGACAATTGAATGTTGCATTATCTGCTACCGAGTTGGAAAACCGGCGTAAGTCCTGGATAAGACCTGAGCCCAAAGTAAAAACCGGTTATCTTGCACGTTATGCCGCTCTGGTTTCTTCAGCTGGCAAGGGTGCTATTCTGGAAGTACCAAAATATTAAATACTTAAAAGAACAAAGAGACTGTACTTAAGGTAAATAACCTTAAGTACAGTCTCTTTTACAATTACAAAGCTCATCTAAATAATCTCAGCAGAAGATAAAAAGCAGCGATAGCCATAAACACTAACAAAAAGGCCGGAAGAAGAATAAAGACGATTCCAGCAACTACAATCAGAAAAAGCAACTGCCAAAGAAAGCCAAAGTGACCTACCGAAACGCTGGTATGATATATATGCGTTCCTTTGAAAACGTCTTCGTTTTCATCGTCGGAGCTGCGGCTATTGCCAGCACTTTCAGTTCCTTCAGTTTCATCAATGGTTATGCCTTTGAAAGTATCTCTTTCATCAGCATCCAATACTTTGGCTTCTTCTGGCTCATTAAGCGTCTGACAATTGGGACACTCTTTTAGATTGTCTACATATTCAAAGCCACACTTTTTACATATCATTTTATTCGCTCCTTACGATGAAAACATCATCAACAAAAAACCTTCTTCATTACAGTAACGCGGGTCATACTTTTCGATATGTAACATATTTTTAATCTTATCGGCTACTTTTTGCAAAACACTTACTGGCACCTGCCAACACATTTCTGCGACTTTCTCTTCTGAATAATTGTACACGCCGTTTAATCTGACGAAATTTTCAATGACGCCTGAAGCCCACACTTCCGGCTTATTGATGGTATTTGTTTCATGGCAAGAAAAATCTTTCCACAAACGAGTAGCTAAATTAATATCCCTGCATGAGAAATGATAGGATCTCATTATGCTGATTATAAGTTTCGTCACTTCATCAGCGGCAGTAATATCTGGCGGTTTATACCCCTTAATGCTGGTTTCATAGCCAAATCCGTCAAGTTTTACATAAACTGAATGTATGTAAGTAAGATGACGCAACAGCATTGGATGTCTTGCAATAAAATCGGTCCATTTTGCGTCTGGTTCCTGAATTCTGTACCATTCATAGCAGTGTTTCAGCATGTCATACAATCTTTTACGAGCTAATTTCCCTATTTTCAAACAACGGACGTAATTCATAACCATAGTATTATTATAGAAGCAATGCCCCACAAATAACATATCTTTAGTATCAAATTCTTCTTCAATAGGTAAATTCAGAGCATATTGTTCGCCAGTAAGAAAATCCGTGCATATATACATGTTGTCTTCATTAATGCTATCAACTGAAAAAACTGCCAAACGCGCTTTCATTAGTTCTGCAACTAATTCTTGATTGGAAGTTGAACCATGCTCAAAAAAGTGTTCAAGTGGAGTTTTGTCGTCCGCCAGCAAGTGATAATCGAACAAAAAGTAATCCCAGAAGCACTGCCAGAACTCATCACTTTCTTCAACTTCCTCACTTTGGTCTTCAGGAAAAATACCATGATAAAGAAAAACTGCTCTTTCCAAATCCATATTAAATTCTTTATCTTGGAAATAATTGTGAAGCTCATCGAGCAATTGCTGCAGCATGTCGCCTATATTTAAAAATATTTTTACAGGTGCGTTAGGTGTCGATAATCTATCATCAAACCCTTCGCCCGGTAAAAAATCACCATTTTCGTTAATAACCCGCAAAACTGAATCATCACCAAGAAGTCTTTCAGCCGCTACTTTAGGAGCAACTGCACTTGTAATGGCATTTTTACTCTTCAAGTACACAAATAAACTGCCACATGTATCTAAAAATATTTTTACATTATCATAGGAAATTTTAAACTCAGAAATATTCCTGCCGCACCAGGCAATAGCGTCAATAAAATCATTATCTGTCATGTCGCCCAGGAAAGTTTCAGCGTAACCCAGGTAAAGACATAACATCATTACTTGTTCCCACTTTTTTTGCAGTTGACGGTCATTTAATCCTTTCCATGCTTCTTTGCGAATATAGCCTTCTGCATATTCACGACGCAGCAGCATGTTCCAGTTTTCATCATGATCATAAAAATCAGCAATTATATCATAAACGTTTTCCATTATTACCTCACAGTAAACCCAAAGTAATCTTATTATAGCACGCGTTCAAATCACGTTCAAACAAACACTGCTGCCTAAAATTCTGGCTTTTATAAAGAACTGCCTGACTGTATAAAGTCAGGCAGTTCTTTGACTTGTAATATTTTTTTAAATAGCGCCTAATTCTTTACGCATTTCGATTATTTCCGGATGTTCAAGATATTCATCATAATTATACTTACGGTCAATATAACCATTTGGAGTTAATTCAATAACCCTATCGCAAACAGTAGACAATAGTTGATGGTCATTGGAACGCAGCAAAAGAGTTCCTGTGTAATCTTTTAAACCGTTGTTAAGCGATGTAATTGACTCCAAGTCAAGATGGTTGGTAGGTTCGTCCAGAAGCAGCACATTAGAGCCAGACAACATCATTTTAGCAAACATACAACGCACCTTTTCTCCACCGGAAAGAACATTGGAAGCCTTCTGGGTTTCTTCTCCTGAGAAAAGCATCCTGCCTAAGAAACCACGCAAAAATGATTCTTCTTGATTAGCAGAATACTGACGAAGCCAATCAACGAGATTTTCCTCAGCAATAAAATACTTGCTGTTATCTTTAGGAAAATAAGCCTGACTTGTTGTTACACCCCATTTATATTCGCCGCTGTCCGCTTCCATTTCACCCATTAGAATCTGCATTAAAGCTGTTTGAGCCTGACCATTACCGCCAATTAATGCCACCTTGTCGCCTTTAGCCAGAGTGAAAGTCAAATCTTTAAACAAGACTTCCCCGTCAATAGTTTTCGACAAATCGGTCACAAACAAAATTTCATCACCCGCTTCTCTGTCAGGTTTGAAATTGATATAAGGGTAGCGTCTTGTTGAAGGTTTTATGTCATCAAGTTCAATTTTATCAAGGAGTTTTTTGCGCGAAGTCGCTTGTTTTGATTTTGAAGCATTTGCGCTAAAACGCTGAACAAAAGTTTGTAATTCTTTAATCTTATCTTCTTTTTTCTTATTGGCATCTTTAGCCAGCTGTAAGGCCATTTGGCTTGATTCTTGCCAGAAGTCATAGTTACCAACATATATTCGCACACTGGCGAAATCAAAGTCTGCGATATGTGTACAAACCTGATTAAGGAAATGCCTGTCATGGGAAACAACGAGAACTATATTAGGGAAAGAAGCCAAAAAGTCTTCCAACCAGGCAATAGAATTATAATCGAGATTGTTGGTAGGCTCATCCAAAAGAAGAATATCCGGTGTCCCAAACAAAGCTTGCGCTAAAAGAACCCTGACTTTCTCCTTGCCACTAAGTTCAGCCATTTTTTTATCATGCAAATCGACTGGAACACCAAGGCCTGCCAATAATCTGGCAGCCTCAGTTTCTGCCTCCCAGCCATTCAGTTCAGCAAATTCGCCTTCTAATTCAGAGGCTTTCATGCCGTCCTCATCGCTGAAATCAGGTTTTGCATAAAGTTCGTCTTTCTCAACCATAATATCATAAAGTCTTTTATGGCCCATTATAACTGTTTTTAATACATCATATTCATCAAAGGCATATTGATCCTGCTTTAAAACTGCAAGTCTTTGCCCTTTATCAATAACAATGTCTCCGGAGCTTGGTTCAATTTCGCCGGATAAAATTTTAAGAAATGTTGATTTTCCAGCGCCATTGGCACCGATTAAACCATAACAGTTTCCTTCTGTGAATTTTAAGTTTACATCCTCAAATAGCACGCGCTTTCCGAATCTTAGCGCCAGCCCTTGCGTTATAATCATTATTACTTGCTCCTTTAAAGTGCATATAGTTTTTACATTTTAACATATATTTCAATGCTAGTCCACGAAAAGCAGGAAAAGTGCTCATAGTCAAAACAAATAAACCTTGCCAATGCAAGGTTTATTTTTTAATAAAATTTTTATCCTCATAAGGGCACAAATTAATCAACATACATTCCATACAATCTGGTTTTCTTGCCTTGCAAATCTTTCTGCCATGCCAAATAAGCCAATGGTGCGCTTCTCCCCACTTTTCTTTAGGGATGACTCGCATCAAGTCTTTTTCAACTGCCGCCGGATCTTTGCCATCTGAAAGTCCTAACCTGTGCGATACACGAAAAACATGCGTGTCAACGGCTATAGCTGGTATTCCAAAAATAATGTTTACAATAACATTTGCTGTCTTTTTCCCAACACCCGGTAACCCCATCAAGTCTTTGACATTATCTGGTAACTTGCCGTTATATTCCTGTAACAATTTTCTGCAAGTTGCCAGAATGTTTTTCGCCTTTGACCTGAATAATCCACAATCGCGGATGAGATTTTCCATTTCTTCCTGCGAGAGTTCTGCCAACTTTTGAGGTTGGTTATATTTAGGAAAAATTCTTTGTGTTACCTTGTTGACTCTTTCATCAGTACACTGAGCTGAAAGAATAACGGCTACAAGCAGTTCAAACGGCGTATTATACTTTAAAGCAGTTGCAGTTCCTGCATATGTTTCTTCAAGACAAGCCAGAATAAGAGCTGTCTTTTTCTTTGTCATCAGTTTGTTAAACTCCGTATAGGTGCTGGAATCCGTCCGCCTCTTGCAATAAATACATCCGGTTTGAATGTATTCACCCGCATAATAGGGCAATATCCAAGCAGGCCGCCAAACTCAACTACATCGCCCACACCTTTTCCTGGTACCGGGATCAGACGAACCGCTGTAGTTTTGTTGTTGATCATACCAATTGCTGCTTCGTCAGCAATAATAGCAGAAATTGTTTGTGCAGAAGTATCGCCAGGTATAGCAATCATATCCAAACCTACCGAGCAAACACAAGTCATTGCTTCAAGCTTTTCCAGTGTCAAACTGCCACGCTCTACTGCGGCAATCATACCAGCATCTTCGCTTACAGGAATAAATGCACCGCTAAGACCGCCTACATAACTTGAAGCCATTAAACCACCCTTTTTAACAGCATCATTTAACAAAGCCAAGGTAGCAGTAGTTCCCGGACCACCACAGCTCTCCAGTCCAATTTCTTCAAGAATATGTGCAACGCTATCACCAACAGCAGGTGTCGGTGCTAATGATAAATCAATAATACCAAACTGCGTGTTAAGTCTGCGAGCAGCTTCCTGAGCAACCAGCTGTCCAACACGTGTTATTTTGAAGGCTGTTTTCTTAATTGTTTCAGCAACAGCACCAATATCTTGCCCTCTGACATCTTCAAGCGCTCTTTTAACAACACCAGGACCGCTTACGCCAACATTTATGACACTTTCAGGTTCAGTCACACCGTGAAATGCGCCTGCCATAAATGGATTGTCTGGAACAGCGTTACAGAAAACAACTAGTTTAGCACAACCAATTGCATCTCTTTCGGCGGTTAACTCGGCTGCCTTTTTGATCACTCTTCCCATTTCTGCTACGGCATCCATGTTAATTCCACACTTAGTTGAGCCAATAGCAACTGAAGAGCAAACAATATCCGTGACCGCAAGAGCTTCAGGAATAGATGCAATTAAAATCTTATCACCTTTTGTATATCCCTTATCTACCTGCGCTGAAAACCCGCCTATGAAATTAATACCTATAGCCTTACCAGCAGCATCGAGCGCTTTGGCCAGCGGTACATAACTATTGGCATCACAGCTTTCGCCAATGATCGAAATAGGTGTTACCGAAACACGCTTATTAATAATTGGAATACCAAACTCTGCTTCAAGGTCTTCGCCGACTTTAACAAGGTTTTCGCCCTTTTTAGTGATTTTATCATATATTTTTTGTGCAGTAACATTGATATCAGGATGCGCACAATCACGCAAGCTTATTCCCATTGTGATAGTTCTGACATCCAGATTATTCTCGGAAATCATTCTATTGGTTTCTAAAATATCTTTAATTTCGAACATAACGTCCTCCTCAAATTCGATGCATGGCTGTGAAAATCTCTTCATGCTGAACTTTAATTTCAACACCGATTTCCTTGCCTATTTGCGCAGCCATTTCTTGCAAATCTTTTAAGCTGACATCAGCAGCAGCCATATCGGCAATCAAGACCATATTAAAGAAACCTTCTAAAATATTTTGGTTAATATTTAAGATATTAACACCGTGTTCAGCCAACAAATTACTAACTTTGGCAATAATGCCAACGCGATCTTTTCCAACAATAGTCAAAACAATACGCATTATTTTTCCCATCCTCTCTTCCATGAAACAAAAACATGTAGATAATATTATTATTATACGCTAACGCTTGGCTGTTTTTCAACTTTTATGACAGAAAAGATAATTAATTATTATATACTAACGCTTAAAACCTCTTAACAATGTGAATTATATCTTTTCTCTGTAAATAAAAGAGATGAAGCTAATGACCAAAACTAGTCACTCGGCTTCATCTCTGATAGTTAATATTATACTATAAAACTTTTTGCAACAATTCCAAAACGTTTTGATGCGTGATTTTTTTGATGGTTTCTTCAGAATAATTTTTTTTGCTTAAATATTCGACAAGCGGTACATAGTCTTGTACTCCCTTAATATTGTAAGGTGGATGAGAAATGCCATCAAAATCAGAACCAAAGCCTATATGGTCATCATTGCCAACTAAATTAAGCATGTAATCAATATGACGATAAACACTTTCTATACACGCATTATTATAATCTTCTTCCAAAAATTGGCCGGCGAAGGTTATCCCTATCATACCGTCATTATCTGCAATGGCCTTTATTTGTTCATCATTCAGATTTCTAGGATGCGAACAAAGAGTCTTTGCGTTAGAATGAGTGGCAATAATTGGTTTAGTTGTTACCTGCATAACATCCCAGAAACTCTTCGTTGAAATATGTGAAACATCAACCAGCATACCAAGACGATTCATTTCAGCTACTACACTGCGGCCAAAAACAGTCAGACCACCGCCTGTAACTTCTTCATTGATACCATCAGCAATATCATTTCTATTGCTCCAGGTCAAAGTAATCGCACGCACGCCTAATTCATATAACATGCGTAAGGCTTCCAGGCTGCCGTCTATGGCTCCACCTTCTTCAATAGCAAGTAGTGTTGATGCCTGATGTTTTAAAACCTCATCAACATCTGTATTTTTTAAGACTTCGAAAACATCCACCCCTGATTCCTTCATTTTAGCAATTTCTTGTTTATATTTGTCTAACAAACATAAAGTATAACGCAAACCACCATTATAACGAATTTCAGGTGTAGGAACATAAATAGCACAAAACTGTAAACCACCGCCATTAGCGATAATTCTTTTAATATCCAAGTGCTGTTCATTTTCATAAAGAGCTGTACCTTTTTTGTATAACTCCGTTAAAGTATCACAATGGCAATCACAAATAAACATTACAGCATCAACTCCTTAACTAAAAGAATGACTAGCCCCTGTAGTAATAAAAGAAAGTCATGCCAATATTTACCAACATGGCGCCAGCCATTGGTATTGCAGTACGTTTAATCAAATCAAACGGAGATACGCCGCCCATACCTGATGATACGACGATAACTGCCGTTATAGGAGAACAATTACGTGCAATACTTGCTGCAAAATGCATTGGCAAGAGCATCAGGACAGGTGCAATTCCCATCTTCATAGCAACAGCAGGTGTCAAAGCAGCAAATGCGAAGAACGGTGCATTGCCGGAGCCCATGACAACGGCAGAAATGGAGATAATGGCAACCATAACGATCATCATACCCATCGGTCCAAAGCCCCAGCTTTGACTAGATGAAATAATTGAGTCGATTGTACCCATGGTCATTAAACCTTTAGCAAATGTTTGGCCAGCTACTATCAATGTTATTACATTAGCCATTTGCATGCCTAAACCATCGAAAAAGGCCTGAACATCTTCAAAAACCTTTTTGCCATTGCGGCAACGAACATATTCAAAAATCATACCAACACTAAGTCCGATGATCATGGAATTTACTATGTCTACTTTGATCCAGGTAATCCATAACGAGCTGAAAGAAAGAATCAAAGCCAAAGGAATGACTGGTAAAATTGCGTAAATGGCCGGTGCTGCGTCTTCTTCTGTTTTAGTCGTTTCAACTTCAATAGGTTTTACGACATGACCATCGCGTTTATCCATATATTTTTGTGTCAGATAGTGCAGTGCGCCAACTACTACAAAGGCCACCAAGACAATTGGAACCTGATAATTTGTCCAATAAATTACGGGATCAACACCAGCAGTCTCCGCGGAGAGAATTGTTCCTGTGTCGCTCGGACTCCAATCAAAGCAAAGTGTTGTTGCCACAGCTGCGGTAGCAGACAAACGGCTGACTCCTAATCCAACCAGAATTGGGAACATCGTTACCATTAACAACATAGCCAGACCAGAAGCACTGTTTATGCATAAACCTATTAGCATGCCAACAACCCAGGTACCAGACAAAACAAGATATGGAGATTTCAGTGCCATAAGAGGTTTGATCGTTAAACGAACCAAAGCGCGGGAAGCACCAATCTTGTCCATATATCGTGCAAACGCACCAACAGACATAATGTTAAGACCTAATTTGGCAGCATTAGAACTTAAAGTTGTTTTAATAAATTCATAAGCATCGAATAATACTAACCCTGTACTTGCCTTTTGCGGCAAAATCTGTCCATAACCGAGAATTACCGCAGTAAACATGAGAATCATGCCGCCTAAAAACAAAACCGGTTGTGCTTTATACTTTTTATAAATTAAATAGCCAACCCAAAATGTAACCAACAATGAAATAACTAATCCCATTTGAGTACCCCCATCTTTAATTGATAACTACACGACTAAATCAGGACAACTAACGTGAAACCCCTTTAATTATTTCCAGCACCCATTCAGAAGTTTTATACAAATCTTCTTCGTATATAAATTCTTCACAAGTATGAACATTTTGCATGCCCACTCCAAGAGCTGAACATACTATCCCATAATTATTATAGTGATTAGCATCGCTGCCGCCACCAGTGCCTGCAATATCTACCTCCAGGCCAACACGTTCCGCAGCTTCCTTAGCAACAACTACAACTTTACTTTGTGCGTCTATAACGTAAGAATTGTAAGCTTTACTTATCTCTACATCGACTCTTACATCATTTTCCTTAGCACCCTGTTCAAAAGCCTGACGCATTTCATTGGTTAACTTATCCAATTTGTCTTGATTTCTGCTACGTGCCTCACACTTTATTTCTACTAAATCGGGAACGATATTGGTAGCCAGACCTCCAGAAATTATGCCAATATTACATGTTGTTTCCTCATCAATGCGCCCTTGAGGCACATTGGCTAGAATTTTGCCAGCTGCTTTGATAGCATTTATGCCTTTTTCCGGTTCCAGACCGGCATGCGCTGTTTTACCATGTACTTTAACATTGATTTTATTTTGTCCAGGTGCCGTAACAATAATTTTCCCCGGGCGGCCGCTGGAATCAAGTTCATACCCAAAATCAGCCTTCAGCAAACTGCTGTCTATATTTTTGGACCCATTAAGCCCGCCTTCCTCGCATACGGAAAATACTATCTGTAAATCACCGTGAGGAATATTATTTTCTTTCAAAACACGCAGTGCCTCTAAAATTGGCACGACACCAGCCTTATCATCAGACCCCAAAATTGTTGTCCCATCTGAAGTGATAACTCCATCTTTTAAAATTGGTTTTACACCAACACAGGGAACAACACAGTCTAAATGTGCCGCCAACATAATTGTTGGTTTATCTGATAATGTTCCTTGGAAATTAGCAATTATATTACCGCAATTGCCGCCAATAATTGCTCCTGCTCCATCTTCAATTACTTCACCGCCAAGATCTTGCAATCTTTTTTTCATCAGGTCGCCAATTTCTCTTTCCTGACGTGAATTACAAGTAATCTGCACTAATTCAAAAAATTCCGCAAGAATACGATCCTTCTTAATCATGAAATAACCCCCATTCATTCATAAATTATTCCACACAGCATGGACATTATAGCACATTGTATCGTTTTTTGTCTAAGCGTTTATCACCTCATATTCCTTTTTCTGAAAATATTTTTATGTCTGATAACTTTTAATTATTTACAACTCCATTCAATTTAATCTTCAATCCGAATATTTGCATCAAACTCTTTGCATTAACTTGCATTAGTTTTCTCTTTCAATAATAACAAATGTCAAACTAGCAACATAAGGCAATCATTTTTTCTAAAGTATAAATTTTTACTTCATATTTTATTTATAAAAATACTTTTTGTTTAATCGTTAACATATCCGAGCAAGCAACAATTTATCTTATATAAAGGACTTCACGACTCCAACGTAGAATTAGCAAATATCTGATTAAGAAATGAAGGTGCTAGAATGCTTGAAACACATTTACGCCAAGACCGGCAAACTGTAAAATTAGGTCTTATAAAAGTTACCAATGACTTATTTCCCGGTGAAACTTTCGAGACTGTTTGTTCTATCCAGGAAGGTATATTTTGTCAACTTGCGTCATCTGCTTTATCAGAACGCGAAGTCCGGCAAATTGACCTCAAGCTGCGCGAGTGGATACAAGCTGACAGTCCAATTTATTTAATTGAAGATAAAGACGGTTATTACCACTATAAACTTGACAACATCATAATAAAATCAGTACATCCTGCTAATGCAAGAAGCTCAATGGTTGATTTGTTCAGAATAATTCCCTTTTCTTCTGGCTATGTAGTAGACTTCCTTAAAGACAAATCAGAACTAAGCAGCCCTTTTACAATGCCACAAAGGCTTGGTGCAACTTATGCAAAGTCTGAGCGCTGGTTGACAAACATAAATATTGAACTTGTCAGCGATGCCAATCGTTATATAACTGCAGGTCGACACTTGGAATTAATTAACATTGCGGAAGCATTACAAGAGAAAGAAATCGCAGATATAGCTGATATGGTTTTACGGGAACGACGGGCAGTAAGAGTAATTCTTATAGCTGGGCCATCCTCTTCAGGTAAAACAACTTTTGCACACAGGCTGTCTACTCAATTACGTGTTAATGGTCTTACGCCTGTACCTATTGCTTTAGATGACTATTTCTTAAATCGTGATCAAACACCTATTGACAAAGAAGGCAATTATGATTTTGATACTTTAGAAGCTTTAGATCTCAAACTATTGGAAAAACAAATTGAGCAACTAATTAAAGGCGCCACCGTTGAGACACCTATCTTTGATTTTGCTTCTGGCATGCGCTCCCAAAAAACACGCAGTTTAAAACTGGGGTCATCAGAAATTCTTGTTATCGAAGGTATTCACGCCTTAAACCCTGCCTTGATTGCTAATCTGACCAAAAGTGTTTTTTTTAAAATTTATGTCAGCGCTTTGTTTGGGCTCAATATTGATTACATGAACAGAGTTCCGACAACAGAAGTCAGACTTATTCGCAGAATAGTAAGAGATGAACAATTCAGAGCCCTGTCACCGGAAAAAACTTTATCGCAGTGGCCCAGTGTCAGACGCGGTGAAGATAAACATATCTTTAAATATCAGGAAGAGTGCGATGTAATGTTTAATTCAAGCCTTCTCTATGAAATGAACGCGCTCAGAACTTTTGCTGAAAGTGCCTTGAAAATGATCCAGCCTGGCAGTACTCATTATGCAACCCAGCTCCGTCTCATGAGGCTTTTATCATTTTTTGAGCCGATCGATCTGTCTCAGGTACCATTTAATTCAATACTTAGGGAGTTTATTGGCGGCAATATCTTCCCGTCTTCAAAACATGAAGCTAATATTGAGCTTAGCAGAAAAATGACCGTTGAAAATTGTTCATGCCCAATAAATAATAAATAATATGCTCAATCATCATTTATTAATATTGACAATTTTCTGAAAATATATTGTCATATAGTTAAAGGTATTATTAATTACAGATTTCTCAGGAGGTGGCACTATGAAAATGAAGAAGCACGTTAAACCTTTGAAAGAAGCTACCGTTTATGATTTGACTGATGAAACATGTGGTTTTTGCGGACTGAATCTAATGTTTGTAGAAGTAGATACCAAAGAAGGCTTGGTATGGCTTTCATGCCCAACTTACATTGGTGAAAGAGAGTTTTCCCAGGATGAACACTCATCTTACTCTGTGCCTCTCTCTGATACAGCCTATAAACCGGGGGATGAATCAGACGAACATCAAGATTTAAAAGAACCCAAAGATGAGGGTCGACTTCATCATGATAGGCCAAACATGACAAACCCACAAAACGAGAACAGAAAAAAATTCACAAAGAAAACACGTTAAAATGCAGCAGCTGCTAACTAAATTAGCAGCTGCTTTATTCTTTAAACAGTATTTTTTATTATTGATTAACATACAAGATACTTTTCAAACCACTTTTCTGCCAATATAGCCACCTGCTCCAGAGTCCCCGGTTCTTCAAAAAGATGTGTTGCTCCTTCTACTATTTCAAGCTTTCTCTCACATTGCAGATTATTGTAGGCTTCTATATTTAATTCTATGACAATTTCATCGTTGCCCCCTACAATAAGCAAGGTAGGAGCGGTTATTTTCTCTAGATACGGCATTGCCAAATCAGGTCTGCCTCCGCGTGAAACAATTGCTTTTACTATATCAGCATTTCCAGCCGCACTCTGAATCGCCGCAGCCGCACCAGTACTGGCGCCAAAATATCCTATCCTGAGGTTTTTGGTATCCGGTTGTTCCTGCAGCCACTTTGTAGCAATAAACAGTCTGTGTGCAAGTAAATCTATATCAAATCTTTTAGAATAATCAGCGTCTTCTTCCGGTGTCAATAAATCGAGAAGAAAGGTCGCTAGATTATTCTTTCTAATTACTGCCGCAACATAATTATTGCGGACACTGTGTCTGCTGCTGCCGCTGCCATGTGCAAATACAACGATACCACCGGCACCTGACGGAATGATAAGCGATCCTTCTATAGTTTTTTCCCCATCATTGATCAATATTGTTTTTTCAGCTTTGCCAATTTTATCCATTTCAATCCTCACTTTTTTCTTCCAATGATTGTATAAGATAAATGACCTCTTCGTCCTCAACCTGACTAAAATCATCATAGTAAGCGCCTACAGCACCAAGATAAAACGGATCAATTTCAACAGAAACCAAGTCATCAGTAACTTTTCTTAGCTCTCTTGCAGTGTCTTCAGGCGTAATAGGAATTGCAACAACAATTTTTCCTGGTTTTCGTCTTTTAATTTCATTGATAGCAGCTAACATTGTGTATCCAGTCGCAATACCATCATCTACAATAATTGCTGTTTTGCCTTCAATATCAGGGTGCGTTATCTCCCCAAAGTATTTTTCACGGCGTCTTTTAATCTCAACACGCACCCTGTCAATTTCTTCTTGAAGCCAATGCTTATCAATATAACCTATATCGTCCTTGTTGCAGATTGGTTCCCCATCTTCGGCAATTGCACATAACGCATATTCCGGGTTTCCTGGGTGACCTATTTTCTTTGTAATCATTAAATCAAAGGGTGCATGCAATTTTTTGGCTATTTCAACGCCAAGAGGCACACCTCCCCTTGGCAGAGCATATACGACCAAATTATCGTCGGCATATTTCTGCAATAAAATGGCTAATTGAACTCCTGCTTCAAGTCTATTTTTAAACCGCATCGCAACCCCCTCCTTATCACTGTCTTTTGCTCTTGGTTACAGTTTTTAAAAGGATTAATAACCCATAACCTTTATTTTTCGATAACATCACCATAAAAAGCTGATATAACTGCTTCATACCTGTTCACGTCTGTATTAATAGATTTTGCATGCCCAGCTCCTGGCGCAAAATATATTTCTTTAATACCAATTTTGTTGTTGAACATTTCTTTTGCCATTTCCGGCATCACGAAATTATCTGCACTACCATGAATAAACAATACAGGCAAATTGATTTTACCAATGTTTTTAATTGGAGAAATATCATTTAAACTGAAGCCAGCCAATATTTTACAGAAAAAACTTGTGTAATATAGAATCGCAGGACGTACGAATTTTGGTACCTGATAGTCTGATAAGCGCTCATAATATAGGTCATATAAATCTGCATACCCACAATCTTCAATGAGGAATGAAATGCCATTATTATCATATTTACTTGCCCAGGTCAGCGACACAGAGGCTCCCATTGATTCTCCATGAAGGCCAATTACACCGTCCATTTTTTTGTTTTTAATATAGGCTACGCATTTTTCTAAATCATCACTTTCGTAGAAACCATATGTTGGATTTTCCCCACCGCTGCTCCCGTGATCCCTGCCGTCATAGGCAAAAATATTAAATCCATTTTTAAAGAAAAGCGGTCCATATTTCATGATACTCCATTCTTTGTCTCTGCCTATACCGTGAACCAGGATAATTGTGTTTTGGCTTTCCATTGGATTTTTTATGAAAAGGCCTTTTAGGTTGTAACCATATTTTGATTCAATATCTACATACTCTTTTTCTGCGGCGTGCAAGCTGCTGTAATCGTATCCTAGCTCTTTAACTTCCTTTTGATAGTCATTAGCAGAATATGCATTTGTGTGACTATACGTCATAATAACATGGTAAAAATAATAGCTTGTTGCTAACAGCCCAACATTCACTATAATAAAAGCAGTCAGTAGTATTTTAAAAATTGTTAATTTTATTTTTTTATCAATATTTGTTTCCATGTAAACTCCTTCAATTTTTATAAAATCAATCAGTATAATTGTTTTTATTAGTTAGTAAAATGTAAAACACCAGCAAAATCAATAATACTAAGCTTCCTATTACAGTAACAATAATCATTGGATATTGATGATTAAAAGCATTTACTGACATATGCTTAATTAAAATACCTGAATAAGCCCATATCAAAACCATGCCGTAAACCGCATCTTTATAGCGATATGCGACAA
>CAYTOV010000006.1:33611-37224 GCA_964439485.1 uncultured Acidaminococcales bacterium
AAATTATGCCATGCTACTAACCACAAGGAGTTTGCAAAAGAGGAAATTATAAATGACAAGCTGATATTATCGGGAAAAGCCGCATCTGTTATATTGGTTTTGCTTTGAAAGAGCCCTAATTGATAAAAAACGTACCCTGCCAAAAGCATATAGATCAAACCCCAAATTGCAAAGGTAGCAGCAACAGGTGCAAATAGATTCGGGTAAAAGTCCAAAACCTGTCCTGTAGTAATCCCATTTATTGGGAGAAAATTAGCAAGGACATTAGTTATTACCATTAGCAGGAATGTTGCGGCAGTTATAATTTCAATTGGAATAGATATATCTTTTCTATTCAACATTTGTACATCCTCACTTTCGTTTATTATTTTTTGCTATTTTCTAAAAATTCAATTTCTTAATTATGCTATTTCCATACGATGCATTAAACTCCTGCTTATTTTGCTGATTTTATTTCAGACATTAAAAAACGAGCCTGGCAATTTTGCCAGGCTCGTTAACAATTATAGAGCACCCAAAACTAAGCGCTTAAGGTTTTACCGTTTCTTTGTAAACTTGTTTGCCATCTTTCAGCTCAATGATGACAACACCTCTGACAGCATCATGCCTTTCATTGAGGCTCATTTCGCCACTTACGCTGCTGAAATTCTTAGTTGCCGCGAGGGCTTCTTTAATTTTCTTAGCATCCGTGCTATCGGCGCGCTTAATAGCATCAACCAGCAATTTTGCAGCATCATAGCCCATAGCTGCCATTGAGTCTGGTGTTTGACCATATTCTTTCTTATATGCTTCAACAAAAGCATTAGACACAGGGTTTTTGTCTTCAATGGAATAAAAATTCGTAAAATAGGTATTATTTAGAGGTTGAGCTCCGCCCATCTCTACCAATACAGGAGAATCCCAGGCATCAGCACCTAGAACTGGAATTGTCATCCCAAGTTCACGAGCCTGTTTGATGATTTTGCCAACATCTTCATAATAACCAGGAATATACAACAAATCAGGATTTTGAGCTTTAATTTTAGTCAAAATCGGCTTATAGTCCTGATCTTTTTGCAAGTAAGACTCTTCGGCAACTATTTTTCCGCCAGCCTTAACGTAAGTGCTTCTGAAAATATCTGTTAAGCCTTTGCTATAATCGCTTGAACTATCAGTCATGATAGCAGTTTTACTCGCCTTTAAGCCATTCAAAGCAAAATTGGCACCAACTGTTCCCTGAAATGAATCAATGAAACATGCTCTGAAAGTATAGTCCTTGACTTTGCCTGTTCTTTCATCAAAGGTTACCTTGGGGTTAACTGTTGCAGCGGCAACAAATGGAATCTTGTTCGCTTCTGCAACTGCTGAGGCGGCAATTCCGCAAGAACTTACCGTAAAGCCAGTTACAGCCACTACTTTATCCTGGCTAATTACCTTGGACATAGCATTTGCTGACTCAGATGGTTCCCCTTTATTATCAGCAGAAACAATTTTAATCTGTTTCCCCAAAACTCCACCGCTTGCGTTGATCTCTTTAAAAGCAAGTTTGGCACCGTTAGCAGCCGAGGTTCCATAGGAAGCGGTATTTCCAGTTAATTCGTATACCATGCCTATTTTTATATCCTTGTCACCTTTAGATCCACAACCAGCGACAAGACTGGCAGCCAAAACAGAAGCAATGGCAAAAGAAGTAATAATTCTGGATCTTTTAAACATCTTTCTCCCCCTCAAATAAAGATTATTTAATTTCTTAAACAAGGTGGCAGCCACTTACGCTAAGCCTTATTTAATCTACCAAAATATAAGTTAGTATATATTATACGCTATGTTCCGCTAATCTTCAAAGGAAACAAATTATTTTAATTGATTACTCTAACTTTATTGCTAGTTTTCTGCTTTTATTGCCAGCAATACACCGCTTAAGATTAAAAAAGCACCTACGCAAAAGCCAAAACCAATTTGCTCATCCAGGAAAAACCATCCTAAAAATGTTCCAACTAGAGGCTGAAAAAAGAAATACACACCGCCGCGGCTGGCGTCAACAAGCTGCATCCCCTTATTCCAAAAAAGAAAAGCAATAGCGGTAGCTACCACGCCTATATATATAACACCTAAAATAACAGTTGGCTGCAAAAGCAGATGCAACTCGTCAAGTCTTAATTGTTCTAAAGAAAATGGCGTAATGACAATCGTAGCTGCCAAAATGGCGTATGTTGTTACAACAAGCTGTGAATACTCTTTTGAAACTTTTTTAACAAGCACGGACATAAGCGCCCATGACAAAGCCGCAAACACCAATGCAACTCCCCCTATTTGGAAGTCTTTGTCTACGTCGCCAATACCAACAACAAATAATACACCTATCGTAGCTAAAAATACTGATATTAGTTTTGTAGTAGTTATTTTTTCTTTCAAAATCGCATAAGCGAAAACAACCATGAAAGCAGGAGTCGCTGAAGTAACAACGGCGCCCATCTGCGCCGAAGAATACTTTGTGCCAAAAAACTGAGCCCAAATGGAGAAAAAATACCCAATGATGCCAATACCAAAAAGCAAAGGTATATCTTTTTTATTGATTCGCCAAGATTGTTTTGTCACTAGGCCAACGAAAATAAGTGCAGCCAAGGCAACTAAATACCTCAGCCACACTAATTCTAATGGTGGAACAATATCAAGCACAACCTTGCTTACAACATACATACCGCCCCAAATGCTTGCCGCTATTGTCAAATAAGCCGGTCCAATATATTCCTTTAGTATCAACCAAATTTCCCCTTAAATCAATTTATAACAAATATATAATGAATAAATTAAATCTATTCATACCTGTTTATAGTAATTGATTATACCACATAAAAATCCAACAAATAAGCTGTTATCTGCAAAAAATCCTTGTGCACTAAAAACGGAAATCTCTCTTTCCCTCAGCTATTTCTCCTAACCTCGATGCGGCTATATTTTTTACTTTTTCATTTGCTATATTCGTAATTTCTTCTGCAATTACACACTCGCCCTTTATCTTTGTGTCATCGGAAGCGTAATCTTCCAAATACTCTTTTAAAGTCATCAAAGCATTAGGCTGACAGCAATTGGCTATTTGTCCTGATTTTACGAGACTCATAAACCGGTCACCGGTACGACCTTCCCTATAACATGCGGTACAGAAGCTTGGAATATATCCCAGTTTCAACAACCAGTTAACAACTTCATCCAGTGTTCTCTTGTCGTTAACATCAAACTGTGCAGAATTGTCTTCGGCTGCTTCAGGTTCAACATAGCCGCCTACACTTGTCCGGGAACCGCCGCTAATTTGAGATATTCCTAATTTCAGTACCTTTTCACGAGTTATCTCGGATTCACGAGTTGACAAAATCATACCGGTATACGGAACTGCAATACGCAAAACAGTAACAATTTTGGCAAATATCTCATCAGAGATAGCATTGCTGAAATCATCAGGATTAACATCATCAGCAGGGCGAATACGAGGCACGCTGATTGTATGTGGACCTACTCCCATTGCAGCTTCCAAATGCTCAGCATGCATCAACAGTCCTACGAAATCATAGCGATACAAGTTTAGACCAAAGAGCACTCCCACGCCAACGTCATCAATCCCGCCTTCCATTGCGCG
>CAYTOV010000006.1:37324-39572 GCA_964439485.1 uncultured Acidaminococcales bacterium
CGCTTATGTCCCATATCCTGCAGTGCAATAACCTCACGTGCTATTTCTTCTTGTGTAAGTTTTTTCCTCGCAATATTCTTATTGCTTCTGTGATATGGGCAGTAGACACAGCTGTTTATACAGTAGTTGGAAAGATATAAAGGCGCAAACATTACAATGCGATTGCCATAAAACTTCTGTTTGATTTCTTGTGCCAAAAGTCTCATTCTTTCATTTTCATCTTCCAGCTCACACTCTAAAAGTACCGCAGCTTCCCTATGGCTCAGGCCTTTACAATCTTTTGCCCGTGCCAAAATTTCATTGATGAGGTCGCGATTACTTTTGTTTTTTTCAGCGTAGGTAAGCGTGTCTATAATTTCCTGGTCGTCAATAAATTCAGTGGCTATTTTTGATTTACAATCGTACATTGGCAGAACCTCTCTTCATTTATTTTGGTGATTTTTTGCTCAAGATAGCTTGGAATAAACTGTTTTGATATTTACATCCGGAATCATTCCTAACTTTCCTGCAAGGGCGCTGATAACGTCGTTGGGAGCATCTATCACTATGGAAATTACTGAAACATTGCGTTTTCTATAAGGAATTCCCATCCGTCCAACAATATACTCCCCGTATTCATGTAGAACATCATTGATTTTTTTAGCGGATTCGTTATTCTCAACAACAATTCCAATTAATGCTAGCCTTGTTTCCATAAAAACCTCCTTAAATAATAAAAATCCCTGTGCTAAAAAGGCACAAGGATAGTAATGTACGACAATCAACCGTTTCGAAAAACGGTTTTGGCAATAACATTATTTTCTCGCCTTCTCATTAGGGACGAACCCTCATGTTTTAGCACGATACATTGTTTTAAATTTTTGTTAAGGTTTGTTGCAAGAAAGAATAAATGCGAATCTCAACAACGCACCTCATAATGCGTTCAGTGTAACACAATGAATTGAAAATAACAATAATATTACCATAAGTATACATAATTATCTTTTAATTCATGCTATCAATCATATTCATGGTGCTCGTCACTGCCAATATAATAGGGGCAAAACTCCTTTCCGGTATCTTCATCTTCTTCTACAGCATCTGCAAATTTTCTTGTTCCGAAACATAGGTCTTTGAAACAATCATGGTTTTCACAAGTCAGGCAGCAACTAGGAATGTTATCCAATTCATTGATTCTTGTCATTTTTCACCCCTCCTTTTTATCATTAACTACTTGTCATATATTTTTATGTATAAATTAACTTCTTTCATGTCATGATCACCTCATTCTGGCAATTTCTTATTTCGACATTAATCTTCTTAACCCTTTATAATATACTGAAAATTCTATTATTTGTAGACAAAAAATAACCATCTCCTATATTTAGAAGATGGTTATTTCTCATTACTGTAATTTTATTTTCTTCTTGCTTAGAGAGTGCTAGCTTTGTGGTCGAATGCAGCACATTAAATCAATATTGTTTATTCTAAAACTATAATATCACATGAAAAGCCGCAGAGACTAGTCTAAGCTCTCATTCTAAGAATGTCTCCAGCCCTATGTTAATTACGTAATATGGAAATCTAAAAAATATTTCCCTGTATTGTTTTTACAATACGCCCTTATCACGCAATTCTTGAACTTTAGCATTGTCATAACCCAACATTTCGCTAAGAATTTCCTCAGTATGTTGGCCGAGTAATGGCGCTGCTTTCTCCACAGTTCCCGGAGTTTGAGACATTTTGATTGGCACACCAGGAATATGCATTTTTCCAGCTACTGGATGCTCAACTTCTACAATCATATTTCTAGCCTTAATTTGAGGATCTTTAAGCACTCTGTCAACTGTGTTGATTGGTGCACAAGGAATACCTGCCTCTTCAAGCACTACCAACCATGCGTCAATGGTCTTAGTCTTGAATACACTGTCAAGAATTGGTTTCAGTGCTTTTTGGTTATTCGTTCTGTCTCCATTAGTTACGAAGCGTGGATCAGTGGTGAGTTCCGGTTTGCCAAGCAACTCACAGAGTTTTTTCCATAAGCGGTCATTACCTGCACCTACGATAACATAGCCGTCACTAGCTGTGAATCCTTCGAATGGAGTAATGGAAGGATGACGGTTACCAATAGGTCCTGGTATTTCACCATTGACCAAATAACGACTAATTGCGTTTTCCAGAACTGCAACTTGGCAGTCCAGCATAGATACATCAATCTTTTGGCCTTCGCCAGTCATAGCACGATGATAAAGTGCCATGGAAACACCAA